>JABFSD010001073.1 GCA_013140935.1 Acidobacteriota bacterium | reverse complement strand
GTGGTGCCGTCGAGCGAAGTCGGCAGCGGCGTCGTCGTGCCCGACACGATGCGCGTCGCCAGATTCGCGCCGAACACCGACACGATGGATTCCGCCGTAATCGGCGCTTCGAAGTTCGCCGCTGAAACCGCCGCAATCGGCGAAGCCTGCAAATCGTCCGCCGCATGCGCAGCGCGTTTCGCCGGCGCCATCGCCCACCAGCCTGCTACGCCGAAGACGGCAAGCAGCAGCATGACGCGAATGACCTTGTTAAGTGTGATGCTGGCGCGACGGCCAACGTGGGGGGAGAGTTGCTCCGTGAACTGGCTGCCAATGGGCAACGACATAAGAACCTCCGATACCTAAAGCTCGCGC
Organism: Acidobacteriota bacterium; assembly: GCA_013140935.1. Taxonomy (GTDB): domain Bacteria; phylum Acidobacteriota; class Blastocatellia; order RBC074; family RBC074; genus JACPYM01. Next base: position 2,544 of record JABFSD010001073.1, on the reverse strand, counting down.
CGCGCCGCGCCTCGAACGATGTGTGAGCCGCAGCACGAATCAGCGAACCGAAATTGGGGGAAGAGACTGGGTGGGCAGCCTTCCGCGTCGTTTAGCGCGCCGGTTTTTTGTCAGCACGCCGTTAGCTTTTGCTTCAGCGTTGCGAAACTTCCATCAACATTACTCAAGCTGCAACAGGAAGCGGTCAAACTCGTAAAAGGGTGACCGCTACGCGAAAAGTCGAATAAGAAAACGTAAGGTAGGCAGCAAGGCGGGCGCATTTAGCGAGCCGTTGATTGCTTCCCCGCAAGTCGTTGCAACACTTGCGCGGGGGGTTTCTGATTAAGGGCACTTCACTGTCGGGATTTGCGGCCTTAGCGACGGTAGGGTCGGTCGTTGAACGTTAAGGCATTACTGCGAAGTCACCAGCATTCAGGCAGTGGCAGGCAGTGGCTACATTACTGCCCTTGCTCTCACCTTTCCTGACACCGACTAAAAAATTTAAGACGTTAGATGCGATGACGTAGTGAGCATTGAATCATTGGCCTTCGGGAAAATCCTGCTCACGAATCAAACGCGCCGTTCGTCCAGACGGGACTCACAGCGGCGCGTAATCTACGCTGCGAGGCTTGGCACGTCAATACCATCTTGAATTTCCAATAACATTTTTTGCACAACTCCACTTCGGAGCCGCCGGTTTTACTGCTTGTTTTGCTACTGCTTTACGGGGTTATTGGCACTACCGGCTGATAGTGCGCCCGATAGACGGCATTTTTAATCTTGCGGTTGCCTGCGGGTTGAGATTTCCCAAATCATATCTTGAACACACGACCACCAACCTTTGAGCGATTCGTCTCAGCGTCTTGTCTTAGTCCAACAAATCAGGCTGCTCTTTTACGATGCGCGCATACAGCGGTTGAAACTGAAACCAGCCCGCGACCTGACTGCCAACCTGGCCGCGCGTCTTGATGGCTTGTTCGTGTTCGATGTGAATGGGTTCGCCCGCAGCTTCAGCGAGCAACTGAGCCTGACAACTGCGATCCATCGTGATGAACCACCACGCCGCTTCGTCCACCGATTGGCCGACGGTGAGCAAGCCGTGATTGCGCAAGATGACGGCTTTGCCTTTGCCCAACGCAGCGGCGATGCGCTGGCCTTCTTCGAGATCGAGTACGACGCCCGTGTAATCCTGAAAGACGCCGTGGTCTTCATAAAACGCGCAGGCGTCCTGCGTCAGCGGACTCAGTTGTCGGCCCAACGTAGACCACGCTTTGCCATACATCGAATGCGCGTGCGCCGCCGCCGCGCAATCAGGCCGCGCGGTATGCACCTGCGAATGAATCGCAAACGCGGCGGCATTCACCGAGTAATCGCCTTCGACAACTTCGCCTTGATCGTTCACGAGAATCAAATCAGACGCGCGAATCATGCTGAAATCAACGCCGAAGGGATTCACCCAGAAATGATCTTTGCGTTCGGGGTCGCGCGCTGTGATGTGTCCCGCGACGCCTTCGTCAAAGCCGAATTTGGCGAACAGGCGCAACGCTGCCGCCAAGCGTTGTTTGATATAGGTGCGCGCTTCGTCAGCGTTTTTGAAACTCGGCGGTTGCGGCAAGATGAGTTCGCGTCCGCCGCTACTTTTTGCCATGCGCTCTTGCGCCGCGACGACTTCAGAAATCGCTACTGTGTCGGTGTTTGCCATGGTGTCCTCTCCCAAGTGATGAAGTGATGTTGAAGGAAGCGAGAGGCGTTTTTAGGAGTGCAGGCGGCGGCTGTCAAGCCAAAGGGCGTGAAGCTCATAAAAGCCTCACGCCCTTTAGTTGTTGCTTGCCACCGAAGTAAGTGTTTAGTCGCGGCCTCCGAAGCCACCGCCGCCCGCCAACGAACGAACTAGGCTCAGTACGCGTTCCGCCGTGAATTTGGTATTCAACGCCGTGAGCTGTCCGCCCGTTCTGAGATTCGCCAGAATGTCGAGCGTGAGTTTCGCCGAGGCTTTCAGACGCGCTGCACTCAACACGGCCTGACGCGCGGCGATTTGATCGGCTGCGGTATTCGCCGCCGTCTGATTGCCTGCCAGTAACGCCGCTTCATAAGCGTCACGCGCTGTTTCCAACGCGGCGTCGGCTTCATCCGGCAAGGCATCGCGATAAGCCGTAATCAAAGCATTGATCGCCGTTTCCTGCGTCGCCGTCAACGCGGGCGCTTCGGCTTGCGTGATGGCGCGTTTCAATCCGGCCAACGGGTCGCGCGTGCCGCCTGATCCGCCACGTCCGCCTTGCGCCAATGCCATCATTGCGCTCATTGCCAGCAAGCCTACCATCATTGCGAAAGTCTTCATTTGGGTTTTCATCTTATTTCTAAACTCCTTGTTAATTCTTATTGATAGAAAAGGCGCGCAACCCGCGAGGCGAAACTTCCCCTTTAACCCATTCAGTATCGCCACCAACATGCGCTGTCGCGCGCCTTCTGGTTGCAGTCGCTTCCACCACCGGAAACCACCTGCGATAAGCCTTAGTGCAACGACCGTGCCGCAATGATATTCCTGTTTTTACTAAGGTTTTATGT
>JABFSD010000110.1 GCA_013140935.1 Acidobacteriota bacterium | reverse complement strand
GGTTTCAAATGGCGCGGCAGCACGACCCGAACGCGAAACTTTTTTATAACGATTACGACATTCTCGCGGCCAACGGCTGGAATCGGCAGAAGCAGGATTACGTATTCACGTTGATGAACTGGCTGCTCGACCACGGCGCTCCAGTGGATGGCTTGGGCATGCAAGGGCATTTCGGCGCGGTCACACAAATTGACACGATGCAGCAAATCATCGAACGCTTCTCGCAATTGCGCGTACCGTTTAACCTCACCGAGTTCGATTTCAACACCGCTGACGAAACCTTGCAGGCCGATTTCACGCGCGATTTCGTGACGCTGATGTTCAGCACACCGCGTTGTACAGACTTTCTGATGTGGGGCTTCTGGGAACGCGCGCACTGGCTGCCGCTCGGTGCGATGTATCGCGCCGACTGGTCATCAAAACCCAACGCGCTGGTCTGGAACGAATTGCTTTTCCATGAATGGTGGACAAACGAAAGCGGCGCGACTAACCGCGAAGGCCAGTTCATCGTGCGCGCTTTCAAGGGCAAACAGCGCGTCACGGTTTGTTACGCCCACGAATGCCGCGAAGCCATTGCCCAAGTGAACGACGACAACGCCGTTACGCTGACGGTCAGCGATGGCAAGCGCGCCATTCGCAGTTTGTTGTAGCGCGGACTTCAGTCCGCGCGGTATTGAAAACTCGTGCGGACTAAAGTCCACACTACGTTCACAGACTGAAGTCTGTGCTACGAGGTGCCACGATTACCCATTGGTTCTGCCGCCGATTGTGTGTATATTGGCGCGCGGTGAATCGTTGAGATTCGCCATTCATACAGAACATTTTCCGCATTCCCCCAAGTCTCTATTGTGAAAGGTGTGAGAGCTTCGTGAGCTTAGAAGAAGATAAGCCCGTCGAGGGGCGGCCCGAAGCTGGTCAGGAAGAGAGCTTGCATCCCGCGCAAAGCGCACCGGTTGATCCTCCCACTCCGGTCTTTGCGGCATTTACGACTCCCCCGCGCCAGCCTGTGAAAAGAATTCTATTTTTTATCGTACCGTTCTTGTTGGTGAGCCTGAGCGCGCTTTTCGTCGCGCGCCAGCGTGCGGCTGTTCCTAATCCGAAAGCCGCGCGCGCTAAGGCCGCCGTACCGCCCTTGACGCCGCAAAGCGAAGTGCGCGCCATCTGGATCGTGCGTTATACGATGACTTCGCCCGAAGCCATCCGCGATGCGGTCAAGCGCGCCAAACTCGCGGGCATCACCGACCTCGTCGTGCAAGTGCGCGGACGCGGCGACGCTTTTTATAACTCGCTGTGGGAACCACGCGCTGAAGAGTTAGCCAAGCAACCCAAAGATTTCGATCCGCTCACGCTGATGTGCGAAGAAGCCCACGCCGAAGGCATTCGCGTTCACACCTGGCTCAACGCCTACGTCATCACCCTGTTCGACAAGCTGCCTAAACTGCCGGAGCATCAGGTTTACACGCATCCCGAATGGCTGATGGTGCCGAAACAATTGGCGGCGTCTTTGTACAACGTCGAACCGCGCTCGCCGCAATATCTTGCCCGACTGCGCGCCCACGTCACGGCCAACCGCAACGTCATCGAAGGCCTCTTCGCCTCGCCCGCGCATCCCGAAGTCAAAGACCATCTGCTCAAGGTATATATGGATGTCGTCGGTAAATACGACATTGACGGCATACATTTCGATTACATCCGCTATCCCAATACGAGTTTCGATTTCAGCCGCGCAACGCTGGATCGCTTCCGCGAAGAGCTTGAACCAACGCTCGACCTGCCTTCGCGCGCACGATTGGCGCAATTGGCGAAACGCAATCCCTTGGTTTACGCGAACACGTTCGCCAATCGTTATCAGGATTTTTTGCGCAACCAGATCAGCGAAACCGAAGCCGCCATTTATCAAGCCGTCAAAGCCCGTAAACCGCATCTGCCGGTTTCGGCTGCCGTTTATTCCGTCCCCGAAGAAGCCAAAGCCTGGCGCTTGCAGGATTGGCAAAGCTGGACCGAACGCGGCACGCTCGACATCGTTTGCCCGATGGTTTACACGCCCGACACCGCGCTTTATTGCAAGCAACTGACCGCAGCGATGCGCGGCGCATCAGGCAAAATGCTCTGGGGCGGCATCGGTTCGTGGCGGCAACCCGTCCCCGAAACCCTCGACAAAATCAAAGTCACCCGCGAACTCGGCGCCCAAGGCTTCATCCTGTTTTCTTATGACAGCGCCGTGCAATTCTCGACGTTGAATCCGCAAAAAGATTATCTCGAACGGCTGCGCGAAGGATTGGCGATATACTCGCGTTGATGCGCAAGCTGGGCTATGCTTCCCGCCTGAAACGAGCCTTAGCGAGACGTAGAACAAGATGACATCTTGTTCTACGTCTCGCCGAAGAAACCCATTACCAGCAGTAAGGAGTACTCCCCTATGAAACTACGATCTTTGACCATCACCATTTTCTGCGCATGCCTGTTGAGCATCGCTCCGGCTTATGCGCAAACCGTCACCGGTACGATCAACGGCACCGTGACCGATACGACGGGCGCAGTGATTCCCAACGTCGAAGTCGTCGCCAACAACACCGAAACCGGCGCAACGCGCTCGGCGAAAACCAATGCCGAAGGTTTTTATAACCTGCCCTTTCTGCCGCTCGGCAGCTATCACGTTACGGCAAAAGCGACGGGCTTCACGAACACGAAACGCGAAAACATTCAGGTGACGCTCAATCAAACGCTAGCGGTGAACTTCGCGTTGCAAGCCTCCGCCGCCAACGCCAACGCGACCATCACCGCCGAACCCGCGCCGATCAATACGACCAATGCCGAGATCAAACAGAGTCTCGGCGCACAACAAATCGTAGACCGTCCCGTCGCCAATCAGGGCAACTTCCTCACACTGGCTGAGACT
>JABFSD010000339.1 GCA_013140935.1 Acidobacteriota bacterium | reverse complement strand
ATCAAGGCCACGCGGGACCGTCGCACGCTGCGCCGAGTTACGCAGATTTATATTTCGCGCGTTCGACCGATGGCGGCAAAACGTTCAGCACGCCGGTGCGTGTCAATGACAAGCCCAACACCGTGCGTCCGTTGGCGACGAGCAAGCCGCGTTTGGTCGTCGGTGCGAACGGAACCATCCACGTCTTGTGGGTAGCCATTCGACAGAACGCCGATAAAGAAGTGACGGTCTTGTTGGATATGCACTACGCGCGGTCGTCGAATGGCGGCAAGAGTTTCGAGAAAGCGCGGGCGCTTAACACCGACCGCAACTTGCACGCAATTGACCACATGGGCATTCGTGCCGAACACGCTTTTCAAGGCATGGCCGTGACGCCCAAAGGCGAAGTGCATACGTTCTGGATTGACAGCCGCGACATGAGTAAAGAGAGCGACAAGGCAGCGATTTACGGCGCAGTGTCAAAAGACGACGGCAAGACGTGGTTGCGCGACCGGATGGTTATCAAGACCGACGTATGCGCTTGCTGTCAGGTGACGGCGGCCAGTGGCAAAGACGGCGCAGTTTATTTGACGTGGCGCAACATCTTCGCCGACGGCTCGCGCGAAATCGTATTGGTGAAATCCACTGATGGTGGCAAGGCTTACAGCGCGCCGGTTCGTTTGATGGAAAAGAAATGGGTGATTGAGGGCTGCCCGCTCAAGCCCGCTTCGGTGGCGATTGATGGCAAGAATAACGTTTGGGTGTCGTGGTACACCGAAGCTGATCAACCGGCGGGCGCTTATCTCGTCGTCTCGACCGACGGTGGCAAATCGTTCAGCGTGCCGCAAGCCGTGCAAGCCAACGTCAAAGGCGCAGACCACGCGCAAGTCGTCCCGCTGCCCAACGGCGAAACCCTGCTTGCCTGGGACGCGCGCATCGGCGAAACGCGCAGCGTGCTGATGCGCAAGGCCGCGTTAGGGAAAGGCGTGGCTTTGAGCGAACCAATGATGGTGGCGGCAGCGACTTATCCTGCGCTCGGTGTGGCAGCGAATGGCATTGTCTATTGCAGCTTCGTGCAAAACGGACGGTTGATGTTGCAGGTGATGAAGACGGAGCAATTGACAGCATTGAAGTAATCATGAACCGCCGCCACATTCTTGAATCCGCCAGCCAAGACGCCATTGGGTCTTTATTTCTTTCTGCTCAGCCAAAATCACGCGTATTCATCGCAGATAGCGGACTTGCCGCCGCTTACGAACTTGCCAAAGCCGGACACGCTGTCGCGGTCGTAGCAGCGCAGCATAAACTTCACCAGGTATGGAAGGCGCGCTGGAATCAGGCGCGCGCGTAGCTGCTAAAATGGCTTCCAGCCTGGTGCATGAAAAAAAATAACCATTGACGATCAAGACAAGTTTTGCTGTTGCGCCAGCATGCGCTCGACACGTTGCGGAGCCTCTATCAGCATCGCGCCAATCAATTCGGCTTCGGGCAACGTTTGCCAATGGCGCACGGGCATTTCTTTTTTCATCATCTTGAGCTTGATGCGCGCGGGATTGAAGATGGCCCGGTAAAACTCTTTCCATAACACTTCCATCGCATCATCGTCGGGCGCGTCCGTTGCCTTAGCGCCCGGTCCGAAATGCAATTCCTCGCCGTCCCAATGCGCTGATTCGTCGGGCGTCAAAATCGTCCAGCGCATCACGGCGAATCGCCGCGCAAAAAACGGCGCAGAAAGTTTCAGACTGTAATGATCGGGACGATGCCACGCGATGAAATGCTCGTGGTCGTCAGCATCAATAACTTTGCGAAAGCGCACAAAGGCTTTGGTTTTGTGTACGTCGCGGCGCACGGCCTTTTCCATCAACTGCAAGGTGCGGGTGAGCGAGTCGCTGGCGAGGTCGAGCAAATGTTTTTCTTCGTGTACCAGTCGCCACAGCATTTGATAAAGCAACGCGAACCGTTCGGGGTCACGATGGTGGCAAACCGTTTCAGCGAGTTCGAGAAATTGCGGCGATACGGTGGGCACGACTACACCCGTGGTTGTAGTTGATGCGGATGGGAGTTCGGTGACAGCGAAGAGTGCGGTCTGTGCTGCCGCGTCGTTCCAAACGATTTCGTTCGGCGCAATCGCAGCTTGCAGCAACGCACGCGCCTGGGTGCGCCAACTGGCGTAATCCTGTGCGGTGACGACGTATGACATCAAAAGGCGCACTCCAATTGCACGCCCGGCGAATGCAAGTGATCGGCAAGTTTGTTCTTGTGTGAGGGGAAATAATCGCCCGCGATAGTGAAGGCTTGCGCGCGCTTCCAGGCGACGCGCAACTTGAGCAAATCCTGTAAGACGATTTTCTTGTGGCGGCGAATCGTGAGCAGCTTGTCTACGGTGCCGACGCCGATGCCGGGAATGCGCAGCAATTGCTCGCGGCTGGCGCGATTAACATCCACCGGAAAGAAAGCTGCATTGCGAATTGCCCACGCCGTCTTGGGATCAATTTCCAATTCCAGATTAGGATGCTGATCGGAGACGATTTCAGTCACGTCGTATCCGTAAAACCTGAGCAGCCAGTCGGCCTGATACAAACGGTGTTCGCGCACGAGCGGCGGGCTTTGTCCGGGCAAACGATGGTCGGCGTGTGGAATCGGGCTGAACGCCGAATAATAAACGCGCCGCAAGCCATACTTGCGATACAGCGTTGACGAAGTTTTCAGCACTTCCTGATCGGGCGTAGCCGTGGCACCGACGATCATTTGCGTGCTTTGTCCGGCGGGTGCGAACACGGGCGCTTTCAAACCGCGTGCTTTATCTTCTTTGAATTCCTGCGCTTTGGTTTGCACTTCGGCCATGTTGCGTTCCAGGTCGGGACGTTTCTTTTCCGGCGCAAGTTGAGCCAGATCGCTTTCGGTCGGCAACTCGATGTTGA
>JABFSD010001061.1 GCA_013140935.1 Acidobacteriota bacterium | reverse complement strand
CCCATTGAGATAGAGGTTGCGGCGTATGCAAGCTACTTCAGCGCTTTTGCAGCAGCGTTACGAGATTGTGCGACCGATTGCACAGGGCGGGATGGGTGCGGTCTATGAGGGCCGCGACTGGCGGCTGGGCGGCAGCCCGGTCGCGTTGAAACTTTGCGTATTCAACACCGAACAGATGCGCGACATCTTCGAGCGCGAAGCCAATCTGCTCGCGCGGCTTTCCCATCCTCATTTGCCTAAAGTGCGCGACCTGTTTAACGAAGGCGCGGGGCAATACATCGTGATGGAATACGTGCCCGGCCATGATCTCGAAAAGATTTTGTCGGATTTCGGACAGCCGCTCGATCATCGCACCGTCTTGCAATGGGCCGATCAGTTGCTCGACGCGCTGGTTTATTTGCACGCGGTCGAACCGCCCGTCATCCACCGCGACATCAAGCCCGCCAACGTCAAGCTCACGCCGCAAGGCCACGTGATGTTGCTCGATTTCGGACTCGCCAAAGGCCACACCAGCAATCTGAGTTTGTATGGCTACACGTCGGCTTATGCCCCGATTGAACAGATTCGCAACAGCGGCACCGACCCACGCTCTGACTTGTATTCATTGGGCGCAACGCTCTATCGCTTGCTGACTGGGCAGTTGCCGGAAAACGCATTAGCACGACTCGAAGCGATGGCGACCACGCAACGCGACCCGCAGCGATTGGCGAGCGAATTCGTGCCGACGATTCCGCTGATGGTGGCGCAAGCCGTGCATCGCGCACTCGCGCTCAACCGCGAAGCTCGCTTTCAAAGCGCACACGAGATGCGCGAATCATTGCAACTCGCGTTGAAAACCGCTCCGCCGCCGCAGGCTTATGCGCCGACGAATAATTTTGAGACGACGATTCCACAGATCAATACGCCGAGCGGCGCACACAACTCCGAACATCCTTCTCAACATCCGGCGCAACGTCCGCCGTCAAAACGCCCGCCGTCATTCTCTGACCGGCAGCCTAGCGGATTTGCGCAAGGTTATGATGGCGATGCGCCTACGATTCAACGACCTCCGACGCGACCGCTAAGGCCACCTATCGAACCGGCTGCGCCGCCGAGCATTCCCCCGCCGCCGATGTTCACGCAACCCATGCAACCGCCGACAGCTTACGTACAACCGCCAACGGCTTACGTGCAACCGCCTGCGGCAGAAGCTCCGCCAACTGCGCGACAAGGCCAATGGTCGAATGCCGCACCCCATCAGCGACCCGTTCCGCCGCAACCACAGCCCGCGCCGCAAGTCGTGCGTCCGGCCAACGTGCCGACGCCGAAGCCTACGCCGACGATGACCGTACCGCTTCCGGCTGCGAACCTGGCGAAGACTCGCTCACGCGGAGCTTACGTCGCGGCTTTTCTCGCGGTGTTAGTGTTGGGCGGCGCAGGGCTGGGCTTGCTCTCGCAACAATTTCTCGGACGCAGCAGCGCCGAACCGCCCGTGTCGAATAAAACGGCTCCGGCTGCCTTGCCCGCACAATTCACCAATCGTTTCGGCGCGCAATTCACCCTCTTACCCGCTGGCAAATTCACGATGGGCGCGGCGAATGAAGCTGATGCGCAACCGCCTCACATCGTTACATTGTCGCAACCGTTTTATCTCGGCGTTTACGAAACCACCCAACAGCAGTGGCGCGCGCTGATGCGGCAAAATCCGAGCTTGAACAAAGGCGATGCGCTGCCCGTCGAAAACGTGACGTGGTTCGAGGTGCAAAAATATCTCGCGCAAATCAACCTGTTGAATGACGGCTATCGTTATCGTTTGCCGACCGAAGCCGAATGGGAATACGCGGCACGCGCCGGACAGGCGGCGGCGAATGAAATCGAACGCTTCGCCTGGTTCAACACGAACACCAAAACGACGCAACTCGTAGGGCAAAAAGAACCCAACGCTTTCGGACTGCACGACATGCTGGGCAACGTCGCCGAATGGTGCGCCGATGCCTATCACGAAAGTTACGCCGGAGCGCCGACCGATGGCGAAGCGTGGACGGCGGCTACTGGATCGAAACTCTTCCGCGTCATTCGCGGCGAAAGCTGGTTCAGCGAAGCGGCGAAAGTCCACATGGCTTATCGCAATTACGACGAGCCGCAAAACCGCAGCGGCGTGCTGGGCTTTCGTTTGGTAGCGGAAAAGGTCGCTGAACCCGCTACGCCCTGAGCATTTTCTATTTTAGATTTTTCAGTTGCTATTGTCCGAACGGTGGCACGCAAGGCAATGACAGATGAAAAATCTAAAATAACAAATGGAAAATTTCCGCCCTTCAATTTTCGATCAATACCACCATGAAATTTCGCATCCCCCTTGCTTCACTGTTTATCGCCCTGTCGCTTGGCGCGCTCGCCTTGCCGCAACAAAAGTCTGGTTCAAAACCGGGGGCTGCGCCTGCTCCTACCAATAAACCTAAAGGCAAAAAAACCGAGCCTAAACTCAATGCCGCTTATCGCGCCCAACTCGCCAACATCGAACTCGTATGGATCGCGCCCGGCAGCTTCACGATGGGCGCAGAAAAAGGCGAAGCGGGCGAAGCTCCGCCGCATAAGGTGACGTTGAGCAAAGGGTTTTTTCTGGGCAAATTTGAAATCACACAGAAGCAGTGGCAGTTGGTGATGGGTTACAACCCCAGCGAGTTTCGGGGCGAGAATCTTCCGGTCGAAAGCGTCTCGTGGGATCGCGTGCAAGTCTTCCTGCAACGATTGAATACACTCGACCGCCGCTATCGCTATCGCCTGCCGACCGAAGCCGAGTGGGAATTCGCCGCGCGCGCCGGCACTGAGACTGACGATATGGCTGCGCTCAATGAGATGGCCTGGCACGCGGGCAATACGGACGATGAGCGTACGCACACCATCGGCGTGAAAAAGCCCAACGC
>JABFSD010000488.1 GCA_013140935.1 Acidobacteriota bacterium | reverse complement strand
GTCCTAAAAAATCGGACAGACTAAAGTCCGTCCTACGTGCCACAGACTGAAGTCTGTGCTACGTTTTCAGGAGAAGGACATCAATGACCGAACAGGCCATTAGCTTTGGCAGCATCCCCAAAACGTCACGGTTGTATAAAGATTTTCTCTACGACTTCGCGCGCGTAGCCCCGCGTTTTTACGAAGCCGAAGGCCGCGATCTGGCTTCGCTCGTAGCGCGCGCTCCCCGCGTGTTGGCGCAATCGTTCGCACGCGATGCCGTCGCCGATGTGCTGAAAGAACAAAACCTCAACGCGGGTGCAGGTGAGGCTACGCTCGCCAATCTCGAACGCCTCAGACAAAACGATGCCGTCGTCATAATCACCGGACAACAAGCCGGTTTATTCGGCGGGCCGTTGTATACGGTTTTCAAAGCATTGACCGCGCTCAAGCTGGCAGAACAGTTACGCGCTGAAGGCGTCAACGCCGTGCCGATGTTTTGGATCGCGGCGGAAGACCACGACTTTGAGGAAGTCAATCACACGCGCCTCATCAACCGCGAAGGCCAACTCACGACCGTCACTTACACCGCGTGTTCGCCCAAAGAAGGCAAGCCGGTCGGCCATGTCGTCTTGCGCGAAGGCATCGAACAAAACATAGATGAGTTGATCGCGGCCTTGCCCGACTCGGAATTCATCCCGCAACTCAAAGAAGATTTAACCAACGCCTATCAGTCTGGAACGGATTTCGGCGCGGCCTTCGGCAAGCTGATGATGTGCTGGCTGGGACGTTTCGGCATCGTACTCATCAATCCGCTCGACGACCGATTCAAACACATCGCCGGTGAAATCTATCTCAAGGCGATGACGCATCAGCCGCAATTCGCCGATACGCTGGTCAGAGAAAGCGCCGCGCTCGAAGCCGCCGGTTATCACGCGCAGGTTTATACCAGCGCCGAGGCCGTGCCGCTCTTTATGATGGACGAAGGCCGTCGCACCGCGATGACGCGCCACAGCGACGGGCGCTTTCACCTCAAGGGCAGCAACAAAAGTTTCGCGGCGGATGAATTGTTAAGCACTGTGCAACGTTGCCCGAACTGTTTCAGCCCCAACGTCACGCTGCGCCCGATTGTGCAGGATTTTCTATTGCCGACCCTCGCTTACATCGGCGGCCCGGCGGAAATCGCTTACTTCGCGCAACTGCGCCCGAATTACGAATTGCTCAAGCGCGTACCGCCCGTCGTGTTGCCGCGCGCGAGTTTTTCGCTGATCGAACACAAGCAGGCCAAGACCTTCGACAAATACCAATTGAGTTTTCAGGACTTGTTCAACGGACTCGAAGAAACCTTGCGCAAGATTGTCGAACAAGGGCCGGATGCCGCTACGATTGCGGTCTTTGCAGAAACCGAACAACAGATTGGCGAACAGTTAGAGACGCTCCGGGCTTCGCTCAGTGTGGCCGACGCATCGCTCGCCGACGCGCTGAAAGGCGGACGCGAAAAGATTTTTTATCAGATCAACAACTTGCGCACCCGCTTCGTCAACAACCGCAGCAAGCGCGACGAAACCATGCATCAGCAAATCGAACGCCTCTTCGCTGTGCTTTATCCCAACAAAGGCTTGCAGGAACGCGAACTCAATTTCGCTTACTTTCTGGCGCGGTATGGCTACGACGTGATTGATCGGATTTATGCGGCGACCGAGCCGGAGTTGGGACAACACAAGTTGATTTATTTATGAAAGCGATCATCCAGCAAGCTGCGTTGCAACGCCGCGCCTATTGGGTAGAAGAGATTCGCAAACTCAGCGGTCATTTCGGTAACGACGTAGCGCGGCTGGAAAACGAGCTTCGTGCTGAAATAAAAACGAATGGTTCGTCCGCATTAATTGATCATTTGCGGTTGTGCGGTTGCTTGCCTGAGTCTTACGGACACGATTCGAGTGAGGAAAAACTTTACTCAAAGTACACTGACGTTCTGTTGGCAGAATCTTTCAGGGCGATGGGTTTACGCAGCTTGGTCTTGCAAGAGCGCGCAGATGCGGCTGACGTAGAGGCCTTTGGTAAATCGTATAGCTTGGTGGCAGACGCCAAAGCCTTTCGGCTGAGTCGCACGGCGAAGAACCAGAAAGATTTCAAAGTACAGGCAATGCATGGCTGGAAACGCGGGAAGCCTTACGCCATCGTGGTTTGTCCGATGTACCAACTGCCTGCCAAAGCGAGTCAGATTTATCAGCAAGCGAGCGTTCATAACGTTTGCGTTCTGACTTATTCGCACTTGTCATTGCTGGTCAGCTTGTCGCAGGTTTCCAAAGCGAAATCAGCGGAAGACCTGTTAGGCGCGATGCTCAAAACCGTTCCGGCGTTGAACGCTTCCAAAGACGCTACGCCCTATTGGCTGACCATCAATCGGACGATGTTGGGGTTTTCCCGAAAGATCGAACCGCTTTGGCAAAACGAAAAGCAGGCAGCCGTTGAGTCCATTGTCGCCGCGAAAGAAGAAGCGTTGACCTATCTGGCAAACGAACGCGCTCGGCTAATGAGCTTGAGCCACGATGCAGCGTTGGCCGAACTGGTCAAAGCTCATAAACTGGAAAGCAGGAAGCGCGTGATCGAATCTATCGCCGACAATGGTTTGCTTGGCATCTGTTGAACTTTGGCTATGAATCCATCCATCAATCAAGTCGTCGTCGCTGACAGCATTACTGCGCTGCCTGACTATCCTGAGAATTTCGCCCACCTGATTCTCAGCGATATTCCTTACGGCATTAGTGCGGAAAGCTGGGACGTGTTGCACGACAACACCAACTCGGCGTTGCTGGGTTCCAGCCCCGCACAAATCAAAGCCGGCGCCGTCTTCAAAAAACGCGGCAAGCCGATCAACGGCTGGTCAGAAGCGGATCGTGAAATCCCACGACAGTATTACGAAT
>JABFSD010000329.1 GCA_013140935.1 Acidobacteriota bacterium | reverse complement strand
CCATTCAACGCCGCCAAACGCGAAGAATTTATCTTTGATGATCGGGCCGCCGAAGCTGAAGCCGAAGTTGTTGAACCGCAACGAAGGCCGCGCCACATTGCGCGAGACGTTAAACGTTTCGTTGGCGTCGAACTTATCGTTGCGTACGTTTTCAAAAGCGCCGCCGTGATATTTGTTTTCGCCGCTGCGCGTCACGACGTTGATCGAAGCGCCTGAATTGCGGCCATATTCCGCCGAAAAGTTTGACGTCTTGATGTTCACTTCGCGGATGAAATCAATGCCTACGTTATTGATTTGCGAACCGTTCGAGCCGGAGTCGAGATTGAATCCACCATCTACCGTCAGGTTGTTGGCATTGCCGCGATTGCCGTTGATCGGTTGCGAAGTACTCAGCGAAGTCGTCAACGAAAGCGCATTGTCTTCGAGCAAAGGCGCACCGGGAATCAGCGTCGTCAATTGCAAATAGTTGCGTCCGTTCAGCGCGAGTTCCTGCACTTGCGCCTGATCTACGACACGCGCGACCTCGCCCGAAGTCGAGTTGACCGCTTCGCCCGCCGAAGCTACGACTTCGACCGACTCGGTGACCGCGCCGGGTTCGAGCGCGAAATCAACCGTCAAACGTCCATCCGCGCCGAGGTTGTAACCGGTCTTCGTGGTTTTCTTGAAGCCCTGATGCTCGATCACCACGGAATAATTGCCGACCGGCAGATTGGTAGCGACATAAAAACCATTCGTGTCGGTCATGGCCGTACGCGGTTGCCCGGTCGCTTCGTTGGTGATTTTGACGCTGACACCGGGGATGGCTGCGCCCGATGAATCAGTGACAGTACCGGCAATGCGTCCGACGATGGTTTGCGCATGGACGGTCAGTCCCAGCAGCAAAAGGCCCACGCACAGACGCACACGCACAAACAGAGTGGTGGTAAACATAGGTGATCTCCAGAGAATTAAGACGCTGGCCCAGCAAGGCCCGCGCCTAACAGTTGTGAAACAGTGATGACCAACAGTTGTGAAACAGTGATAAATGGATGCGAAAGAGGTGCCCGAGCAAAGCTGCCAACGGCTTGATTGTCAGAGTGAGTAAGTGTGCCGCCAGCCGCAGGCATTATAGGGAGGGCTTAACCACAGTCAACGAGTAAAACGACAACGAGTGAGCGTCAACTTTTTGCATCGCGTTAGAGAGAAAGACCGCGTGGCAACCGTGGCACAACTTCGCCAAAGTTGTGCTGCTTCCCAGTGCGTCTGTTGGGAAAGCCGCGCAACCTTGGCGAGGTTTGCGCCACGGTCTGCGAACGGTCTGAACTCTCCGAATGGGTCTTTTGCCGAAAGTTAGCTCGACCTTGCAAAAGCCCTGGTGCAAAAAGTTGACTCGCACTCAACGATAACGTTCACCGTGCGGGTGGAATCGAATAAGTCACCGTAGCGTGGGCGACGGGTTCGTCTTCGCCTTCTGAAAACATGGTGACTTCGCCGATGGCGAGGCGCTGGCCGAGCTTGAGCAAGTTGATCTGCGCGATGAGATCGGCGGGCGCGGGTTTGCGCAGAAAATTGATATTGAGATTGGTGGTGACAGCCAACGCCACCGGGCCGATATGCGCGAGCAGCAGGATGTATACGCCCACGTCGGCCAGCGCCATTTGCGTAGGGCCTGAGAGCGTGCCGCCCGGACGCAATTGCGCTTCGTGATAACCCATGCGCAAGCGCAACTCACGCGGCGCGAGTGACTCGATCTGCAAGCGCATCTGGTCAATTTTGGGGAAGTGTTCTGAAAGAAAACTCTGTATTTCGGCGACGGTCATTTCCAGCATAAGTGCCAACTCCGTAAAAACGGCGCGCAGTGTAAGTGCCACGCAACAGGTGGCACAAGCTGACGCATTGACTCACTTAAAATCTGTTCTCAACCTCAGCTAAGAAACCTATCTGACATGCGAGCCTGCCTCGACTACCCAAATGGAGGTAACAGTGAGAGAACGTAGCGCCTCAACCCAAGTGTATAGGGAGCACCATCGCTCCCCATACGACCCAGGGTCTATTCATTCTCGGAAAGAGAAAACGGAATTAGACAGGATTTTCTGGATGAACTGGATGAACTGAAAAAGTAGGGATTGATAACCCTGTCATTATCCCGTAAATCCTGAAAATCCTGTGAATCTTGTCTAATTCTCTTCGTTGGCTGGTGAGCTTTGCTTAGCGAGAATGAATAGACCCTGCCATACGACCAAAGTCATTTCTTCTTCGCGGTCATTGTGGCCTTCGGCAAACTCACCAAATTGGCAAACAGCCGATAGGCACCCGGCACGCCGGCGGGAAACTGGCGGAACCATGCCATCGCCGTGTAAACATATTGCCCTTTGCCGACCTGCGCGACGAGTTGGCCGCCTTTGAGTAGTTGGCCGTTCTCGTTCGGCGCAGCCCACACCGACGTATAGCGCGCGTCGAATTCGCTCAGGAAATACAGGCCGCGCTCTTGCACCCAGCCTTTCCAATCAGTGTCGTTGATCTTGTTCGGGAAATTCAGCAGCGCGTGTTCCGGCGCGAGGATAGTAATCGGCGCGAACTCGTCAGTGACACGGTCGCCGCGCCCGACCTTGATCGGATAAGGCGCGAAGTTACCCGTCTCATACTCATTCTTGTTGTATTGCACGATCAGCGTTCCGCCGTTCGTGACGTAATCGAGCAGGCGTTTGTTGTTGGCGACGGCTACGTCATTGACTTCGTAAACGCGAATGCCGAGTACGATGGTGTCGTAAGCCGACAAATCGCCCGCCGCGAGTTCGTTCGCGTCAAGCAGGTGAACGTTTACGCCCAACTGGCGCAACGCTTCAGGCCCGTCGTCGCCGCTGCCCATCACATAACCCACCTTCAGATTCGCCGCGACTTTCACGTCAAAGAGTTCGAGCTTTGCGACCGATGGTTTGTAAACGTAACGCGGTTCGATGTGCGTATATTCAATTTTCGTATAGCCCGTCGCATATTCACGCCCGTCCGCTTCGGCCACGGCTTTCAACTCGAAGTTGCCGTTGGCTCCGACGGGCGGCGTAACTTTGAAAGTACGCGCGGTCTTTTCGCCTTGCTTGGTGAAAGCCAACGGAGCCGCGCCGCCTTCGACTTTCCAGCCCGTCGGAACTTGCAACTTGACCGCGCCGTTGGTCGCGCGCCGTGCGTTGTGCGTGATCTCAACCGAAAGCTCGCGTGTGCGATTGGCTCCGCCTGACGGAATCACCAACAGCGACGGACTCACGTTGAGCGTCAAGGCGGGCGCGACTTTCAACTCGCGGCGAAACTCGCCGAAGGTTTTGTCTGAATAGCGATATTCGACCGGTTGCACGACGACGACTGGTACGCCGCTCAAGATCATTTCGACGTTGACGGTCAACAGCGGCGCATCAAACGGCTGATTAAAAGGCCATTCGGCGGCTTCGTTATTCGGCCAGTCGAATTGATCTTTCGTACGCGGTTGCTGAAGCCAGTAAGGTTGCGACGAAGGCGCGTCCATCGGCACGACGGCTTTGAAGCGTTCTTTCGCGTCAGGCGTTTCGCGGTTGCGGAAGAACGCGGGCATCGAACTTTGCGCTTCGACCTCGGGTTCCGCCGCGCCGATCTGCCAGCCTTTGGGGCCGTAAAGGTTGATCGTCGCTGTGGGTTTGGTTGCGCCTTTTACGCCGACGAAAACGTTGGTCGTGACTTCGACCGTTTCGCCGGGCGCGACGAGTTCGGTGTTGCTGAGTGCGTCAACAACTACGCCGTGGGCTTTAGCAAGTGCCGAGGCGAATTGCAGTTTCTTTTGTGCGAGCAAGCCATCCACCGTCGCGCGCGTTGCCGGGTCGAGTTCGCCAAGTGCATCACGCAACGCGCGTGTTTCGCGCAAGCCTGCCGCCAAGTGCGGCGCAATCAGATCGGGATGTTCGATACGAAATTCAGACAAGGCTTTGGCGGCGTGGGCTTGAATGCTTTTCAACGCGGGCAACAAGCGTTCGCCGTCCTTGCCTGCCAGTGCGGCGATGCCGCTGATGCTGACATCCATGCCTTCGAATAAAGACTTTTCGACATCCGGCAATTTCGCACCAGCCATTCCGCCAAACGTAGCCAGTCGCGGAAAGCTGCGCACGAATGTGCCGCGCGGTTGCACTTGTCCGAAATCCTGCGAGCGATGGCGGCTGCGTCCGTCGGCGGCGATTTCCATATAAGAGCGTCCGATGACGGGATCGAATGCGCCCGCGTCGAATTCGGCGCGCGGCCCTTGCTGTCCGCCGCCGAAACGCCGCGCATAAAATTTCAGCACCTGCCACGGTTGCGAGCCTTGTTTGATTTGTTCGGGAAAGCGATTTGGATCAGCCGCCGCTTTGATGGCTTCGGGCGTAAGCAAACCCGCGACCTGATGTTGTCCGTGGCCGTCTTGCGCCGTGCCGCTGAACCCGTTGACGACGACCAGCGGACGCATCTTGCGAATGACGCGCACCATATCGCCGAGGACTTCTTCCTTGTTCCATTTCTGAAAGGTTTCTTCGGGCGAGCGAGTGAAGCCGAAATCCATCGCGCGCGTGAAGTATTGTTCAGCGCCGTCAATCTTGCGCGAAGCCAGCAACTCTTCGGTGCGCAGCACACCGAGGCCCTCCCACAATTCGGGGCCGATGCCGTTTTGTCCGCCGTCGCCGCGATTGAGCGAAAGATAAGCCGCGCGTGCGCCTTCCCGGCGCGCGCAGTAAGCCAGCATCTCGGTGCTTTCGTCGTCAGGGTGCGCGGCGGTGTGCAATACGCTGGCGATGGTTTGTAAGCGGCGCAAGGTCAACGCAAGACCCATCGCACCTTTGTCTTCGGGCGCAGGGCGCGTATCGGCTCCGACGACGGCAATGAATGAAATCGCGGCGAGACTAATCGCCAACCAAAGAACGAGACGCTTATACATTTGATTCCTCGTGAAATAGATCAGGGTTCACTTCGGTGTACGCGCTCGCGCGATGTAGGGCGGTAATCCGCCCTACATCGCGCTGCGTCCTACCAACCAAGTGCAAACTGATTTAGGTGTCTTGATAGAAACGCGCACGATAACTTGTGCGCAGGGCGCGATAATAAAATCCGGCGCGGTCATTCACAATCAGAGTGCGGCGGCGCTTTCAAACCAACGCGCTCTCACTCGTTCGATAACGGTTTCTTCGCGCAAACGCCAGCCCCATTCCGGTTTGAGCAACGGACGTTTGTGCGGCGTGAGAACCAGCAACTGCGGCGCAAGTTCGGATAGTTCAAAGGCGAGCAACGGCAAGCGCGAGGCTTCAGTCAGATGCAACGCGAAGCTGCATACGATCAAGCTGTACTGCCTGCCGCGCAATGCCCCCGCCGCAATCGCCGCGAAATCGAAACCTTCCGCCGCTTGTCCGGTGCGCGCGCGATAAGCCGCTTGCGTATAAGGATCAACGCCTTCGATTTGCGTTGCGCCGAGTTCGCGCAAAACCAGCGTAGCCTCGCCGCTGCCGCAGGCCAGATCGAGCACGCACGCGAGATCGAGCGGCCATTGCGCGACGACAGCGCGTAACGCTTGGCCGATGACGTCTTCGTGCGGATTGCGATAGTCAGCGCCGTGGCGTTGGTAATAACCACGCGCGCCGTGTTTTTCATATTGCAACCTGATCGCTGTGAGTTCGTCCGTCATAACCTGATTTTGTAAATCGTGAACGCTGCGGGCACAATCTGCGCCGCCCTAAAGCAATTCAACCTAATCCGCCCAATTTGCAAGGAGCGCTCAACTTAAGCATGGCAGAGCAAAACGCCCGCCCTTCTACGACAACTTCACGAAGTCTGTTTTCGCGCGTCACGATCGTCGGACTCGTCGGACTGTTGCTGTGCGCCACCATCTATTGGCTGCGCCTCAACGAGGTATTCGGCCACCCTTATGTGGACGATGCCTATTACGTCGTCTTGGCAAAAGCCCTGGCGACCGGGCAGGGTTACACGCTCATCAATTCCCTTTCGGCGAACCTGCGACCGATGTATCCACCCGGCTATGCCTTTTTGCTTTCGCTCGTGTGGCGCATCGCGTCGGATTTTCCCGCGAATATCTATTGGCTCAAAGCGTTGCAAGTCATCGCCGTGCTGGGCGCGGGCGGGTTGACTTATCTCTATTGCCAGCGCCATCGCCGTTGGCCTGAATGGTTGTCGCTCGTGATTGCTTTCGCCACGGTGACGAGTCCGAGTCTGGTGTTCTTTGCGACGATGACGTTGATGTCTGAATGCGCCTTTCTGTTTTTGCAGATGCTGACGCTGGCCGCCGCCGCCGAAGCCGTCAAACAATATCACGCCAACCTCGCGCGTCTCGCATCCATTTGCGCAGCCCTCGCGGGATTATGCGCCGCCGTCGCCTTTCTCACGCGTTCGATTGGCGTAGCCCTCAGTGTTGCCATCATCGTTTGGTTTCTAAAAGAACGAATGATGAAACCCTTGCTCATCGCCGTTGTCGCTTTCGCCTTGCTGGTATTGCCGTGGCAACTTTACGCGCGCGCACACGCGCCGAGCGAAGAGCTTAAACGCGAACAGCAAGGTTACATCACGCAAAATTACGCGACGCAATTCTGGCAGCGCAACGCGGGCGAAAACGCTGCTGGCACGATCACGCTGCGCGACCTGCCCGAACGCATCGGCAATAACGTAGCTGTTGTTGCAGGACAATATATCGGCTTGCTTTACGTTTCGCGGCTGATGCAAATCGCCGGGCCGGCGGTGTTGGGCCTGGTTTCCGTACTGCTCAGTTTAGTGGCGTTGCTCGGATTGCTATACGCACTGCGTCAGGAACTGACTGCCGCCGAAATTTATACTGTCTTGTCGTTGGGCTTCATCGCACTGTGGCCGTGGGATCCGCTGCGTTTTCTTTTGCCGCTGACGCCGTTGCTGTTGCTTTACGTCGTGCAAGGCGGCGCAGCATTGTGGTCTTGGTGGCAGCGCAATAAGCCTGATTCGCCTGAGCCGAATCAACGCAGCGCGGCGACGGTGGCGGTCGCATTGATCGTCGCGTTGAACCTCATCGCCAATTTCGAGTTCATCGGCAACCTCGAAACGCAAAGCCGTCAAGGCGTGGGCGAAGCGGCTACGTTTGCCGAGATCGGCACGATGCTCAATTGGGTCAAAGAAAATGTGGCCGAAAGCGAAGCCTGCGCGTCGCTCAATCCAGGGTTGGTTTATCTTTACACCAATCGCAAGACCGTCTCGGCGCAAGACCCGCTCGGCAACTGGGAGCATTGGAAAAAATGGGGCGTGCGTTATCTCGTGCTGACCAGCGCTTACGGCGTGCCTGCGCGCGACACTGCGGGCAAGCCGATTCGCGTGGCTTATCAATCCAAACGCTTGCCAATGCTGCGCGTGATTGATCTTGGCTTGCCGGGTGAACGAACGCCGTGGCCGAGTGAAATGAAGTGAGTGGTTTCGGCTCTTACAACACCTGTTTGCGCTGTTACCAGAGATGACCTGAAAATGTTTCGCAACGTGATGCGTTTGCTACGCATCTGAAGCGCGGCGTTTGAACCGACGCCGAAGGAGCGAAGAATGATGAAAAACAGTTTGGTGTTAGCGCTGTGGCTGGCCCTATGCGGTGCGGCTTTCGCCCAGCAAGTGACATTGCAAGGCACGGACGGCAAAGCCGTGACCGCGACAGATTTGAAAGATAAAGTCACGGTGTTGTCGTTCGGCGCGACGTGGGTTCCACTGGCCGCGAAAGAATTGCCCGCGCTGCAAAAGCTGGCAGATCGTTATGCAGCGCGCGGCGTGCAGGTTTATTGGGTGAGCGTAAACAGCGCCAAGACGGGCGCGAAGAATTACGCGACGGATGCCGATCTGGAAGCCTTCGCGGTAAAGCGTGGATTGAAAGCCAGAGTCTTGCGTGACCCGGAACAGGCGGCCTATCGTGCTTATGGCGTAGACGCCCTGCCCACCATCGTCATCCTCAAAAACGGCGAGGTTGCGCGCAAAATCGTAGGCTTCGATCCCGATCAGGGCGAAGCGTATGCGGCAGTGATGAAAGAGTTGGATGCGTTGTTGCGATAAGCGGCTTCGCTGAGAGCATAAAACAAAAGCCCCAAGCCTGACGGTTCAGGCTTGGGGCTTTTGTTTTTCTGTTTGACGCGCGTGCGTTATTTCTTTTTCGGTGCGGCAGCCGCTTTCTTCGGGCTGAGGCCGCGAATGAAGGCAACCATTGCTTTTACGTCCGCCGCATTCATCGAACTCTTAAAGCCCGGCATCTGGCCTTTGCCATTGTTGATGATGGCGATCAGCGCCGCATCTTTGCGCCCAGCTTGCCATTTGGCGTCGGTGAGATTGGGCGTCCCCATACTTTCGACGCCTTTGCCGTCTTGTCCGTGGCAACCCGCGCATTTGCCTTTATAGGTGGCGGCGGCGTCGGCAGCGGCGACGACTTGATAGGGTTCCAGGTTCGGGCCGCTCGCTGCGATGAAACCCGCCAGCGCCAACGAAGTGAGTGACAACGTAAAAATCTTTTTCATCTGTTTGAAGCTCCTTAACGTACCAAAATAATAAGGGGTGATCGTTGAATCCGTGCGCGAACCAAAGGAGTTGAATGCGCGCTTCAGGTGTTCACTCAAGCGAACACGCGGCACAATCTAAAGCCTGCTATGGGGTGACGCAAGCGGCATTTTGCAAGCCGCCTAAATCGCGTAAAGGTACTTATTCGGCTGCATCCTCGGCGGGCGGTTCAGGCAGCCAGAAACTCAATGCGAGGTTTAACGCATAAACGAGAAAAGCTACAGCCGCCGCCGCATAAGCCAGTTTGGTGGCAGGCGTAGTGCCCGGCGTATACAAAGCGAATCGCGTCGTCAGCAACGCGGCGGAAGTGCCGATCATGCGTCCGCCGATGTTGGCCGCGAAGCTCTCGCCCGTGCCACGCAAATGCACCGGATAAACGCGCGGCAGGTAATTGCCCCAGAAACTCAATTGCGCGACGGTGAAAAGTCCCGCAAAGAAAATGCCCCACTTGAGCAAGCCCAGATTCGAGACGGCAGGTGAACAAAATACCCACGGCACGATAATCAAACCGGGAATCAAAAACAGTTGAATCAATCGCCGACGCGAAACGATTTGCACGGTCAGCAGGGCGAGCAAAATGCGTCCGACCAGGCCGCCCATTTCCTGCCACGTTTGCACGGTGGCTACCGTGGCTTGCACGATTTGCTGGCGCTGCGGCGGCGGAACGCTCGCGTCTACTTTGACGAGCGCGGGCACGATT
>JABFSD010000119.1 GCA_013140935.1 Acidobacteriota bacterium | reverse complement strand
GCCAATGGCGACGCAGCCATCGGCGCAATCATTGCCGAAGCGATGGCGAAGGTCGGCAAAGACGGCGTCATCACCGTCGAAGAAGCCCAGACCATGGAAACCACGCTTGAGTTCGTCGAAGGCATGCAATTCGACCGGGGTTATCTCTCGCCTTACTTTTCCACCGACCCGACGCGCATGGAAGTCGTATTCGAAAACGCGCTGATTCTGTTGCACGAAAAGAAACTCAGTTCGTTGAACGAAATCCTGCCGCTGTTGCAAAAGGTCGCCGAGAAACGCCAGCCGCTGTTAATCATTGCCGAAGACATCGAAGGCGACGCGCTCGCTACGTTGGTCGTGAACAAGTTGCGCGGTTCGTTGAACGTAGCCGCCGTCAAAGCGCCCGGCTTCGGCGACCGCCGCAAAGAGATGCTCGAAGACTTAGCCATCCTGACCGGCGGACAAGTCATCAGCGAAGAACTCGGCATCCAGGTCAAAGACGTGAAACTCGACGAACTGGGCCAAGCCAAGAAAATCGTGATTGATAAAGACAGCACGCTCATCGTCGAAGGCCACGGACTGCCCACCGATATTGCAGGTCGCGTGAAAAGTTTGCGCAAACAAGTCGAGGCTTCGTCGTCTGAATACGACCGCGAGAAATTGCAGGAACGCCTTGCCAAGCTGATCGGCGGCGTCGCGGTCATCAAAGTCGGTGCAGCCACTGAGATGGAGATGAAAGAAAAGAAAGCCCGCGTCGAAGACGCCATGCACGCTACGCGCGCGGCGGTCGAGGAAGGCATCGTGCCCGGCGGCGGCGTGGCTTATGTGCGCGCAGCGAAGGTGTTGGAGAAATTCAAAATCTTCAAGGACGAAGAAGAAGGCGAGGCCGACGAACAGATCGGCGTGAACATCGTCAAACGCGCGCTCGAAGAACCGCTGCGCCTGATCGCGCAAAACGCCGGCAAGGAAGGCTCGATCATCGTCGCGCGGGTGCGTTCAGAAAAGAACGAGTTGGTCGGCTTCAACGCCGTGACCGAAGAGTTCGAAGATTTAGTCGCCGCCGGAGTGATTGATCCCGCCAAAGTCACGCGTTCGGCGCTGCAAAACGCGGCTTCGATTGCGGGCTTGCTGCTCACGACTGAAGCCATGATTTCAGATTACCCCGGTGAAAGTGCCATGGGCATGGGCGCAGGCGGTGAGATGGGCTATTAAATCGGCATTCATTTGGCGTGTCTGCGCTGCGGTACCGAGAGCGGTACCGCAGCGCAGACACAAGAGAAGTAATGAGAAAAGAACCTTTGAAAATTACCGAACGTTCGCTCGACGGCATCACCGTATTTGAACTCGACGGCGATCTGGCGCTCGAAAACAACGCGCAGTTTCGCACGCAATTCACCGCAGCACTCGACGCGGGTACGCGCAAGGTGATCGTGAATATGGCGGGCGTTGACTATATGGATAGCAGCGGCCTGGGTGAGTTGGTGTCTTGTTACACCGCGCTGCAAAAAGTGAGCGGACGCTTTACCTTGCTGCAACTCAACGAACGGCTGCAACGAGTGCTGGTCATTACCAAGCTGTATACGGTATTCGAGACTTTCGAATCGGAAGCGGCCGCCGTGGATAGTTTTCCCATAACGGAGATCAGTGTCGCTTCGGACGCAATCCCCCACCGGCAGTTACATCAAACACCTTAACTTGGTCGCCTTAACCTGGCGCTAAATCTTGAGAGGAACAATCAATGGAATCGAACATCATTCAAAATCTATACATCAAAGTGCAGGTCATCACGCAACGCGCCAAACAACTTCAGAAAGGCGCGCGACCGCGTGTGCAACTCGCCAATCGCAAAAGAACCATCGTTGCCCTCAAAGAAGTAGAACTGGGGCTGATCAGCTACGAGTTTACTGACGGCGCGGAACCAATCCCGGCGACGCAGACAGCGTTATAACGTCGCCAACAGTTGTTTCACTTCCCCCACCAGATAGAGTGAGCCGCACACGCAAATCAGTCCGTTGTGCGGCGTAATCTGTTGCGCCAAATTGATGGCTTCGGCCACGCTTTCAGCCGCGAGCGCCTGCGTGCCGTAGTGCGCCGCGCGGGCGGCGAGTTCATCCGGCGCGGCAGAGCGCGGGTTGTTTACGCGTGCAACGATGACTTGTTGCGCGACGGGTAAGAGGATTTCCTCCATCTCGGCGAAGGGCTTGTCTGACATGACGCCGAAGATCATGGTCAGCGACAGCTTGCTGCAAAACTCTTCGAGAAACTGACGCAGCACACACGCGCCTGCCGGATTGTGCGCGCCGTCGAGCAGCAGCGGTACGCGACCCGCAGGCCACCTGACCAATTCCAACCGCCCCGGCCAATCGCATTGCCGCAAGCCGGTTTGAATGTGCGTGCTGGTAATCGGCAACCCCGCCGCTTGCAGCCTTTCCGCCAGATGAATCACGGTCAGCGCATTCGTCACCTGATACTGTCCGCGCAACCCTAACGGCACGTCATAACTGCCGCCCGCGTGTTCATAACGCAACCGATACAAACCGAGCTCATCCAGCTTCGTCGCGTCGTGGCTCGCCGTGTAACCAAACACGCTGGCGTCATGCAATTCTTCGGTCACGTTCACCAGCGGGGCGTTTAACAAATTCGCGCGCGCTTCAATTACATCAAATGCCTCAGCGTGTTGCGGCGCCACGACGACGGGTACGCCGGGTCGAATGATGCCCGCTTTCTCGCCCGCGATTTCAGCCAGCGTATCGCCCAAATGGCGCTGATGATCGAGATCAATCGGCGTGATGGCCGTGACCAGCGGTTCGCATACGTTCGTGGCATCGAGGCGTCCGCCCAGACCGACTTCGAGGATGGCGAGGTCTACGCGCTGAAACGAAAAAAACAGATAGGCCAGCATCGTCACCTGCTCGAACAGGCTGGGGA
>JABFSD010001026.1 GCA_013140935.1 Acidobacteriota bacterium | reverse complement strand
CTACGACAATCGCCCACTTGAGCCAAAGCGGCAGACCTTTTTCAGCAGGAGTCGTTTCCATGCGAAGTTTTCTCGTTGATGGTTTTGGGTACTGCGTGAGTTGATGAACGTGGCGCGCACCCTATCACTGGCAGGCGTTTGGCTCAACGGCGTAAGTACAAATACGCGATTTGCGCGAATGAGCCGAATTTAACGACAAATCATCCAACGATTGCTTGAGCAATGCGTTCTTAAGTGGCGTAATGCGCCCGTCGTCGCACCTGTTAGTTGTCGCACCTGTTATTCGTCATCAATGTTTCGAGAGGGGAGAAAGAAGATGTATCGCAACGGTTATCGTCAAAGTTTCCAATTCCTGCTGACGCTCATCGCCGCGTTGGCTTTCACCGTCACACCCGCCTGGGCACAATCAAAAGAAAAACCTTTATCCGAGAAAGACGACCCTGCGTTGATCGGCAAGCGCAACATCAACAAGGGGCAGATGAATTTTTATTCGCTCGACCGCGAAGTCGCAGTCGGACGCCAACTGGCGATGGAAATTGACAGCCAGTCGCAGATCATCACCGACCCGATCATCAATGAGTTCGTCAATCGCATCGCCCAAAACATCGTGTTGCACAGCGACGCCAAAGTGCCTTTCACGGTCAAGGTGCTGGACGATCAGGTTATAAATGCCTTCGCCTTGCCGGGCGGATTTCTTTACGTCAATCGCGGCGTACTCGAAGCCGCCGAGAACGAAGCCGAAGTCGCGGGCGTGATGGCGCACGAAATCGCCCACGTCACCGCGCG
This sequence comes from Acidobacteriota bacterium, assembly GCA_013140935.1. Taxonomy (GTDB): domain Bacteria; phylum Acidobacteriota; class Blastocatellia; order RBC074; family RBC074; genus JACPYM01. The sequence continues at coordinate 2,123 of JABFSD010001026.1, read as the reverse complement.
TCACGGCATGGAACAACAATCCAAAGCGGAGTTTTTCAACTACGCCTCGATTCCGCTGATCTTTCTGGGCGGTTTGGGTGGTTACGCCATTCAACAGGCCGTAGGCATCGCCGTACCGCTGGGCTTCTTGAAATTTTCGCGCGGCTCAGAGAAAGAAGCGGATCGTTTAGGTGCGCAATATATGTGGGCTGCCGGGTATGACCCCACCGCGCTGGTGACGTTCTTTGAAAAGTTGAACGCACGCGAAAAACGCAAGGCCGGTACGCTCGAAAAGATTTTCAGCACGCATCCGATGACCGGCGATCGCATCACCGAAGCGCAAAAACTGATCGCGCGCTTTCCTGACAAGAACGAATACTCGTTGAACAGTTCTGAATATCAGCAAATCAAGGCGCGCCTGGGGGCTACGTCAACGGCGCGGCGCGTTGGTCCTCCAGATGATAAAGACGACAAACGTCCGGTGTTGCGGCGGCGTCCTGACAACGGTGACCCGACAGCGACAAACGATGATGATGATCGTCCGGTATTGAAACGGCGCGATGACAATGGCACGACGACGACGACAACAACAGATGCGCCTGCTTCGACTTCAACTCCTACTTCATCAAAAGACGAAGAGCGCGTTGAATTGAAACGCAGCAAGCCTGCGCCGACAAATAGCGATAGTGATCGTCCTACACTCAAACGGCGTGAGGGTTCGGAAAGCGAAACGACCAAACCGGCTGAAACCAAACCAGCCAGCGAAACCAAACGCGAAAAGCCCTAACGGCTGATTTTCGAGATGGCATAAAGGCGAGCGGATGTTCAGCATTCGCTCGCCTTTTCTTTTGCGAACCTTCAATGCGACGATGACGTAACTCGCAACTACAACCTATTCACCTGTCAGGAGAACATCTATGAAATTGCAAACCCTGCGTTATGCCTTTTGTTTGAGCCTGTTGCTCGCGCTCACCGCCTTCGCCCAAGACCTCGCGCCAAAATTCGATGAATACATGACGGCACTCACGCGGCAGCATCGTTTCAGCGGATCGGTGCTGGTCGCGCGTGACGGCAAAGTGATTTTCAGCAAAGGCTACGGGCTGGCGAATTACGATCACGACATTGCGAATACGCCGCAAACCAAGCATCGCATCGGTTCAGTGACAAAACAATTCACAGCGGCGGCGACGTTGTTGTTGCAAGAACGCGGCAAGCTCAACGTGCAAGACGGCGTATGCAAGTTCGTAGAGAACTGCCCCGATGCGTGGAAAGAAGTCACGATTCATCATTTGCTGACACACACGAGCGGCATTCCCAGCTTTACGAACATGCCTGAATACGCTACGACTCATACACAGCCTGCGACGATGATGGAGTTGCTGGCGCGCTTTCGCGACAAGCCGCTCGAATTCAAGCCGGGTGAGAAATTCAAATACAACAATTCGGGTTACGTGTTGCTGGGGCATCTGGTCGAGAAGATTTCCGGCCAAACTTACGAACGCTTTTTGCAGGAAAACATTTTGACGCCGTTGAAAATGACGGGCACCGGTTATGACCTCGATTCGCGCGTCATCAAAGGCCGTGCGACGGGCTATTCGGCGTTAGGCGACAAGGCCGTGGTTGCGCCTTTCGTTCACATGTCCATCCCGCACGGCGCGGGCGCGCTTTATTCAACCGTCGAAGATTTGTTCACGTGGAATGAAGCGCTCTATCACGACAAGCTGCTCACCGCGGCGTCGCGGCAAGCGATGATGACGCCTTTCAAAGATAACTATGCTTACGGCTTGGCGGTCGCCGAAAAATTCAAGCGACAGGTGATTGCGCACGGCGGCGGCATCGAAGGTTTCACCTGCCAACTCGCGCGCTACCCGGCAGAAAAACTCACCATCGTCGTCTTACGCAACGTAGACAGTGTGCAACCGCCGCCCGGCAAAGTCGCTGAAGATTTAGCTGCGATTGCGTTGGGCGAAAAATACGAACTGCCGAGCGCACGCAAAGAGATCAAAGTTGAAGCGAAGGTGTTGGCGGCTTACGTCGGCGAATATCAACTCGCGCCGAATTTCATCATCACGATTACGCAAGAAGGCGAGCAGCTTTACGCACAGGCGACCGGGCAACCGCGCTTTGAGCTTTACGCCGAATCG
>JABFSD010000566.1 GCA_013140935.1 Acidobacteriota bacterium | reverse complement strand
ACTTGCGGCTGATAACGGTGCTGATTTTAGAGTGGGGAACAGTAGAGGGAAGTTGGTGTATGTCGTGCCTGAGCGGACGGATTACGGGATTGGCGGATGTTGGAACGAAGCGGTTTATTCAGCGCATTGTGGACGATACGCCGTGCAGCTTGATTCTGACGACATCTATTCGAGCGTCACGACGTTGCAACGCATCGTGGATGAGTTGCGGAAGGGCTACGCGATGGTCGTAGGCTCATACACCATCGTAGATTTCGACTTGAACGAATTGCCGCCCGGCTTGATTGATCATCGTGAATGGACGCGCGACAACGGACGCAACAACGCGCTACGCATCAACGGACTCGGCGCACCGCGCGCTTTTGATGTAAGCGTGTTGCGCGGCATCGGCTTTCCCAATACGAGTTACGGCGAAGATTACGCCGTCGCCTTGTGCATCAGCCGCGCTTACGAAATCGGTCGCATCTACGAATCGCTTTATTACGCGCGTCGCTGGGCGGGGAACTCAGACAGCGCGCTGCCGCTCGTCACGGCGAATCGTTACGACGCCTATAAAGATTGGCTGCGCACCGTAGAGATTGCTGCACGTCAATCGTTGAATGCACGACGCGCTTTGGCCGAATAGCTTGCCGGAGAAACTGAATGACAGAACTCAACTACGCTGAAAAGACGACGCCTGAATTGCTCGACTTGCTCGTGGCCGAAGAAGATCGCGTCACCCTCGCACACATCGAAGAACTCGCCACACGTTCTGACGCCATTGCGCCGCTGACTGCCTGGCTGAATGACGAAGCGCGTTGGCGAGCGCGCAACCTCAAGCCGCTTTGGCCGCTTTATCACGCTTTCATGATTCTTTGTCTGTCACGGCGCAGCGAGGTTTTCGACAGGCTGATGCAGGCGCTCAAGCAAGCGCATTACTCATATTTCGATTGGCTGACGGAAGACAGCCCCTCTGCGCTGTCTTCGCTGGGCGTGCCAGTCATTGCGCCGCTGATGGAGTTTATCGAAGCCGAACGCGAGAACGATGACGGCGATGTCACGTTCTTGCGCGCGAACGCTGTTCGCGTACTCACACGCCTTGCGCTGGAACATCCCGCCGAACGCGCAGGCATCGCGCAATTCGTCTGCGCGCTGTTCACCAACCCTGAGGAAGATGATGCGGAATTTCTGGCGCTGATCGCGAATGACGCGCTGCTGCTCGACCGCGATCAAGCCGCCCTTGCCTTGCGAGTGGCTTATGATCGCGATGCCGTAGACATCTCGCTGAATGACGAATACGACGAGATGTTGGCCTCGTTCGACGAGCGCGGCCACATTGATTTGGAGTTCGTGACGGCTCCGCCCTTTGAGTTTTATCAGCCTGATGAAATCGCCGCCCGCCAACGTCGCTGGCAGTTGCAAGCCGATGCCGAAGCGCGTCGTCAACAACCAGCGCCGCCGGCTCCTCCCGTGACACTCGCTCCGGCTGGTTACACCGCCGGCGAATCGGGCGGCCTCGTGCGCGAAGCCAAAGTAGGCCGCAACGACCCGTGTCCCTGCGGTTCCGGCAAGAAGTACAAGAAATGCTGCGGCGCATAACCGCCCGCCTCAAGCCCACACACGCACGCACAACAACGGCATGATGAATTGGTTATTGCTGAATCGGCTTCACCGCTGTCGGATAAACGCCGCTCTCAGCCGCTTCTTTCGCCAGCGCATTCAACTCACCAATTAACCCATTCGCCTCGCCGATGACTTTGTCGAGCGCGGGTTTGATCTCACCGAGTTGGCGCATCTGCACTTCCGTTGGCCGCGAAGTCGAAGCCATGATGCCGCCCTTCAATCCGCTGATGCGAAAGCGCAGGCTGCGTTGCAAGCCCTCGAAATTGCCCGAAGCAATCGCATCGGCCACGTTCGCGCCGAACTGCACATTGGTCGGCGCAGCCTTTTTGCCGAACGCTTCGAGCTTGGTACGCAACCCCGTCGCGTCTTTATTGTCTTTCGCTGCAGTTTGAATTGCGCGGAAGCGTTCGTTCATCGCCGTCACTGCGTCGCTCGCGGCGTTAAAGCGTTTTTGCAATTGATGCAATTCCATCGCGGCGTCATAAGCCGCCTTGCGGTCGGCTTCGGCGATGGTGATGTCGGGGTCGCCTTGCACGGTGAAGGGTTGCGAAGCCGCTTCTTTGTCTTCGACTTTCAACGTGACCGAATACTGCCCCGGCATCACGAAAGGGCCGCCCAATCCGCCGCCACCGAATCCTCCACCGCCGCCGCCACCTGCTGGCTGGCCGGGTTGCGGTCGCGGAGTGGGCAGCGGCTCGACGCGCAAGTCCCACAGCACGGTGTTGATGCCTGCCGCGTTTTTGTCTTTCACTCGGTCGCCTGAAAGCTCACGCACTATATTGCCGGAGGCGTCTTTGACAATCAGCGATATAGTTTTCGCCGCCGCTTTCAGGTGATAAGCCAAGGCCGCGCCGAGTTCGGGATTTTTGCCTAAGAATTGCGCATCGCCTTCAAACTCGCGGCTGCGGTCGCCCGCCGGATTCATTTGCGCCGCCGTTTTCACCGCAAAGAGATAAGCGTCTTTGCCGCGCGCTTCGGCGAATCGCTGGAACGGCGTCATATCGTCCAGCACCCAAATGCCGCGTCCGTGCGTAGCGAGCAGCATCGCGTTATCGCGCGGATGCAGCGTGATTTCATAAATCGGCACGGTGGGCAACGATCCTTTTACGCGCAGCCATTGCTTGCCGCGATCAACCGAAACATAGAGGCCGCGTTCGGTTCCCAGATAAAGCACGTCGGGGTTTTTGAGGTCTTCGGTGATGGTGCGCGCGACTTCGCCGGCGGGCAGATCGCCTTTGATTGTCTGCCACGATTGGCCGAAATCACGGCTCGCAAAAATGTATGTGGCGAAATCATTCAGCCGATGT
>JABFSD010000091.1 GCA_013140935.1 Acidobacteriota bacterium | reverse complement strand
GCCTTTCAGCCCTCAACGTCAGCGGCTTGCGCAAAAATAATTCGCGCGCGTTGATTCTCGATCTTTCCGCCGTCAACGAAACGTCGGGTTTTGAGCAACACGGCATTCTCGGCGGAGATTACCTGTCGCACTTTCTCGTCAAAATCGATTTGCGACGTTATCAACTGAAACTCACCCCGCAAACCAAAGCGATCACGCTGGCCGCCGACGCCGCGCCAGAGAAGTAATTGGAGAAGTACATGCCGCGCACGTTGTATCTCGAAACTTCAGTGATTGGCGCTTATCTCGACAAGGGTGATTCGTTTCGCCGCGACCTCACCATTCGTTGGTGGGATCACGAATTGCCCAATTACCGCGCGTTCGTTTCGCCGCTCGTCACCCGCGAACTCGAACGCACCCGCGAACCTTATCGCAGCAGCTATCTCAAGCTGCTGGACGGATTGCCCCAACTCGAAATCACGGAAGAAGCTGCGATTCTGGCTGATGGTTACATCGGGCGCGGACTCTTCCAACGCAAATTTCTGGGCGACGCCTTGCACGTCGCCCTCGCGTCGTTTCACAAAATTGATTACGTCGTCACCTGGAATTTCGGCTATCTGGCGAGCGTACATCGCCAAGCCCGCCTTCGGTTGTTCAATACTTCGGCGGGCTTTTTTGTACCTGAGATCATTACGCCGGAGTTTCTGGTGAGCGAGCTTTGATATGTATCAGCGTCCCCGTTTTCTCGAAGAACTGCATGAAATTCGCGCCGAGATGTCGCGCGAGTGCGATTATGATATAGACCTGTTCGCTGAGACGGTGCGCAGCGGGCAAGACCCCACGCACGGCCCTGCGCGCAACATTCGCGGACGCCGCGTCTACGCGCCGGTCAGTCCGCTGATCGAACAACGGCAAGAATTAGATGAGTTGGGGGAAATCTGGGAAGAGTGAGAGATTCACCACTTTATCAATCACATAGCTCCTATCGCTCCCATTACTCCCATAATTTCCCAACTCCCAAAAGCATTATGCCCGAACCATTCACTGCCATCGGTTTTCACGTCAACGACCAGGCCGCTTATGAGGCGCTGGCCGCTGAAGCGCGTCTGAACGGTGCGATGACGCAAGCGCGCCGCGACTTGGCGACGTTGCACGGTTGCTGTTGGGAACTCGGCGGCGGCTTGGAAGTCTGGACAATCTTGCACGAATCGCAAGCTGGCGTTTGTTACGCCGATTGCCGCCCCGCCTTTCGCGGACGCCAAACGTATGAATTGCTGCCGTGGGAAATTCTCGAGTTCGAAGAGGAAGGCGAAGCCGTCGTGCGCGCGCAACTCGAAAACACTTCGACTGAGATTGTGTTTGAATTACAGAACCTGACCGAGATTAATCCGGCGGCCTATCGCCATCGCACCCTGACCGCCGCCATCGCGGGACTCGCTTATCAAGCCCGCGTGATGCAACGCCGCCTCACGCCGCGTTTCAAACAAAAGCGCCGGGGCGGTTACGAAAACAATTATGCCGTGCGCGGCACGGTGCTGGCGTGGCGCGCGTTGCGCAATCCGCGTACGACCAGCGATTTATATTGGGTGCAACTCGACATCGGCGTGCTCACGCTCGAATTGCTCATCAACCGCGCCGACCTCACGGGCGAACTCGCCAACGGCATTACGCTCGCGGCTGACATCTGGCTGCAAGGCCACATCCTCACCGACCACGAACTCGACGCGCGATATGAAGGCGTAGACCGCCGCATTCCGTCTCAAGCATTTTGGCTGCAACTGCGACGCGGTAACTGAATGACGTTATGAATGAAGAAATCCGCCGCCTCTTTCCGGTCACCCAACATTGCACCTATCTCAATCACGCCGCCGTAGCTCCGCTCGCTCTGCCGGTTTATGAAGCGATGGAGCGCCATCTGCGCAACCAACTCGAACATGGCGCGGCGCATTATCACGATTGGTCCGCCGCCGTAAAAAAGACGCGCGAGCTTTGCGCGAGCTTCATCAACGCGCACGTTGACGAAATTGCCTTTGCGCCGAATACCTCAGCCGGACTCGCAATGATGGCGAACGGCATTGATTGGCGCGCGGGCGACAACGTCGTCACTGCCGCATGCGAATTCCCCGCAAATATCGTCCCCTGGCAGCGCATCGCGCGCGAACACGGCGTCGAAATTCGCAAAGCGCCCGAACGCGATGGACGGTTGGAAACCGAAGAAATCATCAGCCTGATTGACGAACGCACCCGGGTCGTGACGCTGAGCTTTGTCGAATACGCTAGCGGCTTTCGCAACGACCTCGCCACGATTGGCCGCGTCTGCCGCGCGCGCGACATCCTGTTCGTAGTGGACGGCATTCAAGGACTCGGCGCGTTGTCGCTCGACGTCGAAGCCTGCCACATAGACGCGCTCTCAGCCGACGCGCACAAGTTCCTGCTCGGCCCCGAAGGCATCGCGTTGCTTTACGTTTCGCGCCGCGCGCTGGAACGCATCAAGCCTACGTTAGTCGGCTGGCTTTCGGTCGAACGGCCTTTCGATATGGCGAATCACGAACAAGGCTGGGCACCGAACGCAACACGCTTCGAGCCGGGCGCGTTGAATACCACTGGCGTGATTGGATTAGGTGCAGCGATTGAACTGTTTCAATCCGTCGGCGTCGAACACATCGAAAGTTACCTGCTCGAACTAACGGATTATTTGTGCGAAGGGCTGCGCGCCAAAGGCTATCACGTAGTGAGTTCGCGCCGCGCGGGCGAGGCTTCGGCGATTGTAGCTTGCCAACATGAAGTGCATTCGGCGCAATCGGTTTACGAACGGCTCGACGCGCAAGGCATCATCACGACGGCGCGGTTGGGGCGGTTGCGTATTTCGCCGCATCTTTACAACACTATGTCAGAGCTTGATCGGCTGATTGAGTACTTGCCGGAATAGAAA
>JABFSD010000309.1 GCA_013140935.1 Acidobacteriota bacterium | reverse complement strand
GATGCCCGCGTTAGGCTGCCGCTTACCAAAAGCGGTGATGAGTCATAGTGTGTGTCGTTTCGGTTGGAATGCGTCTACTCTTTCGCATCAGATTCGATTGCGCCGTTTGTGCCTCAAACCGCTCCAAACAAAAAAATTGTATAAATCGCTCAGATGGTTTTTCCAAAACGCCAGTCAGTGGCATAATCCGTTCGGCTCAACGCAACGGTTCACGTTAGTTGCCCTGAACATACACCCGTTCGTTGACGTTCCAACCGCCAACCAAACCATTCGATTGGGTTTCAAATTCAGGGATTTCGGATTCGGTGGCGTTGCCTTGCGAGGCATTGCACGGTGTGCGGAGTAAAAGAGTGACGCGTCACTCTCGTCGGTTCCTGGCTTTGAAACACGATCCTTACTGTCGCTTGTCATCCCAAGGCGAATTCACTTAGGAGGAGATCGTGATTGATTTGACTGTTGCTTTACCGGTTCAGCCTACTGTCGAACGAGTTCAACAAGTAACCAACTCGCAAGCCACCTTTTCGCACGTTGTCCGTTATGCCGCTCACCACACGGTTCATTATGAACGCGTGTATCCGGTCATAGAAGTTTCCCCTCCTGACGATGCCTTGCAAGACCCCGTTGCTGCCGCAACTCCCAAGGTCGCCGACGCCAATGCGCAATCCGCCGATGCTCAAGCGGGTGACAAACAGACTTTTTGGGAGCGCGTCTTCCGCATTCCGCCCGTACGCAAACGCCTTGAAAAAGTGCTGGCCGACGAATGGAAGTTTACCGACATTCGTCCGCGCCACATAGATTGGCTGATTTCAGAAGAAGGCGAAGAAGCCCGGTACTTTTTCCTGAGCGGCAGCAACGCGCGCCAATATCATCGTTTGATGAAAGAATTCGGCATCGGTTTTGAGACTCGTAGTAACAAAGTCGTGGATGAATCTTTCGATACGCTTAACGAGTATGGCCCGGAGTTGATGGAGAAGTATTACGTGTTGATGGAACACCGCGAACTCATTAAAAAGTATTTCGCGGGTGTCTTCCGTGAAGGACGCATCAGCACCCAATCGCTGATTCGCATCGGCAACTCGGTTTGGTTCGGCCCTTTCACTGCGCCGAAATTCAAGCAATATGCCGCGATGTTGAACAGCAAGTTTCAAGTTCCCAACCATGTGATCGGGCCGATGCTCGCCAGCGTCGGCGATTCGTTTTGGTTGAGGCAGGTGATGTGGCGCAAGACCGCGCCGCAGGAATTCGCCGAAGTTCTCAAGAAGATAGCGCCCTCTACCGAAGGTTCGGGCAATGCTTTTGCCCCTGCCCTACAACTGTTGGTCATTGGCGAAGAACACAAACTCCCGTTCAGTCGGTTGATGGCTTTTCTCGACGAGTTGAAATTGCAGCCCAAAGATTTCGCGGCATTCAGCGCCATCGAATACAATCTGGGTGCTTATCGTCTGGCCGAAGAAATCAAGTGTCCGACCTTCGCGCAATACCTGCGCCAGTTGCTTGATGAATACGGCCAGGACATCAATCAGGAATCGGCACGGCTGTTCCTGACTTCCTTCCGCGAATTCAAGGACAATGGTGAAGCCCTTGAGAATATGCTCTCGCCGAAATACAACGAAACCAAAGCCTTCATCAAAACGGTAGGAACCATCAACACGAACGTCTGGAATATGCAACGCATTACGACGTTGACCCAAACGCTTACGCCAAAAAAACGTGAACGAGTAACTTATCTCGCGCGCGAATTAGCGACTGAGTTATCGGTCGCCGACGTGATGTTTCTGGCTGACATCGACGATAACGAAGAGGAAACCAAATTATTGCTAGATCGCCCGCGTTTAATCGCGGGGGTAAAAGACATTCCGATTGATCGCATCGTCGAACGCAGCCATAACGATTTAATCAAGGAACTCGAACGCGAAATTGATCAGGCCAATCGCAACGGTCTTTATCGCACGGTGCGTCGGTTGCGCGGTATGCTGGACAAGGAAAAATCGGCTTATACCGAACGTGTTGACCCCAGCAAGATGACGAATATCCAGTTGAGCCGCTTGTTGATTTTCCACCGTTCGATTGCCATGCCCGGCTTCCTCGATACTGTGGGCTGGAACGTATCTTCCGACCTGCAAAACACTCGTGCTGAAGGCGGCGGCTATTTAGGTTATGACAAAGATATGGCAATGGTAACGATGGTTCCCAGCGAACCTGGTGACAATCGTCAATATCGTCCCCATAATCTGAATCGAGCAGGAGCTTCGCTGGCGCTGTTTCACAACCATGCTTTCACCGACACCTTTGCGCAGAAATATTTTGGATTTCTGGGCAAGATATTTCCGTTCATAGGGCCGAAAAAAGATAAAGACCCTTACGCCGGCCCCAGTGGTTGGCTGGGAGCTACTAAAGGCGACATCACAGCGGCGGCGGAATCTGAGTTACCTTCGTTTATCATCACTAAAATCGGGCATCCGCAAAATGCCGACGGGACTAAAGATGGTAAAAATCTGCTGGTCAATTTTGACTGGGTGGTAGTAGACAAACAAAACGGCGAAGCCCTGCGTTCTGATCGTGGTGTATTCAAGGTACCGTTTTTTGGCGAAGCTGAACTCGGCAAGCTGAAATGGCCTTCCAAGAAAGAAATGAAACGCCGTGACCGTGAGCGCCGCGAAAAATGCCCGGCGATATTGAAAGCGGAAGCGCGCTGATCGTTTGAACTATTTTTATAAGCCAGGGGCGAAAGCAGCGGCAAGGTTCACTAACTTGCGTTTGCTCTCGCCCCTTTCTTTATTTTTTTTTCCATGAAAATAATCAAGATCGAAACTATTAAATTCACCCGCTCGATTACCATTCATGCAGGGAAAATCAGTTGGTTATGGGTAAGGCTGCACACTGACGAAGGTTTGATTGGCTTGGGTGAAAC
>JABFSD010000638.1 GCA_013140935.1 Acidobacteriota bacterium | reverse complement strand
CGAAACCTTGCGCGCGTAGCGTGAAGCTGAAAGTTCCCGTTGCGGTCGGCGTCCCCGTCAGCGCGCCAGTCATAGCGTTCAAGGAAAATCCTGGCGGCAAAGCCCCTGACGTACGCGAATAGAGATACGTCGTGCCTGTGGGGCTTGCCGCCAAGCTCTTGTTGTATGCCGAACCTATGGTGCCGTTGGGCAAGGCGACGGACTGATCGGGACGCACTGGATTGGCCGCAAAACCCAGGGCAATTGTCGGACAGTTCGTCACCAATCGATAAGCCTGTTGTCCGAAGCATCCGCCGAGTCCCGTCGCGCGAATGGTGAAGTTCGAGGTTCCGACGAAATTCGTTTTGCCGCTAATCGTGCCGGTAGTGGCATTCAATGACAGGCCGGACGGCAGCGCCCCGCTCACCATTGAAAAAGTGAACGAAGCGATGCCCGCCGGATGTGCCAAGGCCGAAATTGTCGTTTGGTAATTCACGCCTGCTAGTCCGGCAGGCAAACTCGTGGGGCTTGTCCCGTTGGGCGAGAGCGTGATCGTCGGGCAAACGACTTGCGTCGTATAGGCTTGTTCCAAAACCGTAACGCACAAAAGACTCGGCGTCGCTCTTATGCGGAAATTATAAAGGCCGCCGACGCTGGGCCTACCGGTAAGCTGGCCCGTCGCGGCATTCAACGCGAGTCCGTTGGGCAGCGTGCCGAAACTGACTTGAAAGCTGTATTGATCGGCAGCGCCAGCGGCGATGACGGATTGCTGATACGTCGTGCCGATGGTGCCGTTGGGCAAAATCGTATGCAGACTCAGCGTCGGACACGTGCTGATCGTCAGCGAAAATTCCTGTGCGCCGGTGCATCCATTGGTATCGGTGGTTTCTATCAACAGCGTTACGTCAGCGGGTTGCAACGGCGTACCGCTGAATGTGCCGTTGTTAAAGCTGATGCCGTTGGGCAGCGTGCCCGAAAGCAACGCGAACGAATAAGGCGCAACGCCGCCATCGCCTTCCAGCACGGCGTTGTATGGTTGATTGACCGTACCGTTCGGCAAGGCGATAGGCACAGCCGCCGCGAAGGATGGGCTGCTGGCGAAATGCGCTGACCACAGCCACGCAGCAAAAATGCAGAGATGAAGAAGATTGCGTTTCATGATTCGGTTCCTTTCACAGTGTGATGATTAGTTGCGCACCCGCAGCGTCAGCGTCGGGCAGGCGGGCGGCAGTTCGTAGGCATACACCGCGCCTTGATTGTTGTTGTTGCCGACTTTGTGATGGTTTGCGCCGACGAAAAGAAAGCGGTCTTGTAAAGCGACCGCTCCGCCAAACTGATCGCGCGTGGCTCCGTCAGGCGCAGTAAAGCGTTCCTGAAAATTCCAGTTCGTGCCGTTGCGCCGGAAGAGTTCAGCCGCGCCTTGTTCGGATTTTCCGTCAACCGAGGCGAGGCCCGCGCCCACCACCAACCTATCGCCAGCGAGCGCCAGCGACAGACCGAATTGGTCAAAGTTGGTAGTCACGACCGAAGGCAGAATCTTGGCTTGTTGCGTCCAAGTGTTCGCTTCCTGCGTAAACACGTAAGCCGAGCCGCCCGCCAGACCGTGTGCGCCGATGGCGAGGTTCGTACCGTCCAGCGAGAGCGAGACGCCGAAATGCGCCTGATCTCTTACGTCGTTGGCTTGAAAGCGTTGTTGCTGTGTCCAAGTGTTATTGCTGCGCGTGAAGTAATAGACCGCGCCTTGATTGACGATCTGGCGTGGGCCGTCGCCTAAGGCTCCCACCAGCAAGCGGTCACCGTCGAGCGCGACCGAAGTGCCGAAGTTGGCGAAGAAGAGGATGTTGGGGACGGTGAGTTTTTGCTGTTGCGTCCACACGCCGGTATTGCGGGTGAAGTAATAAGCCGCGCCTTTTTGGCTGTTAATCCCTGAGGCACCAATTATCAGCGTGTCGCCTTGCAAGGCGAGGGCTCGGCCAAACCCGTCACGGAATTCGCCGTCGCTGACATTCAATCGTTGTTGAAACGTCCACGCCGCGCCGTTGCGCACGAAGACATAAACGCCCTTGTTGCCGCCTGAATCATCGGGCGCACCGACCGCAATCGTGTCGCGGTCAATCGCTACGGCCTGTCCGAACAAACCGCGCGACGCAGGCGGCGGATTCGGCAGGACGAGGGAAGTTTGCTCTACCCATTGATTGTTTTGCCGCTCGTAAACATAGACCTCGCCTTGCTGTCCGTTGGCGACATAAGCGCCGACGACGAGCGTCGTACCGCTGACGGCGACCGATACGCCAAAGGCATCGAACTCTTCGCCATTGCTGCCCGTCAGTTTTTGTTGCGGCGTCAGTCCTACGGCAGCCGCCAGCGCGCGGTAGTTGCGCGTATAAGCCGCAAGCAACACGAGCGCGAAACACAGGAGATAGAAAAATAGGTGGATGCGTTTCATAAGTTAATTCCTTCGGCGAACTCTTTGCGTCATGGGGCGCAGTTCACCCTTGCGCTGACAGGGCAGCGGATGTTGATTACTCAGTTGATTCAGTGAGAGCCGCGTGACAGCGCACGCGAGTCAGAACAGGAAGCCTTACGGGTCTGTGCCAGCCAGGCTCGTGAGGCAAACCTGCACAATGCCGTCGGTCATTTCCTGAAAGTGCAAGGTGCCGTTTTCGATGCGACGGTAAATTTCGCGGCGACTCAGTCCGCTATAGATCGCAGCGGCTTCGGCGGCGAGCCAGAGTGCCTCCTGCTCACACACCGAACACCCGCCGCGCTGTGGGGAAACAGGCAAAGCGCGAAATTGCCCGCTTCGCACAATCGTCAATTCGTGTCGTTCAATCGTGACTTCTTTGCTGCGCGTCATGTCTTTCCCTCGCCTTGCTCCGGTTCACGAGCGTCGTGTTACACTCCGGCACGTTTCCCGCTGTGACGTGCCAGACC
>JABFSD010000914.1 GCA_013140935.1 Acidobacteriota bacterium | reverse complement strand
ACCGGTAAGATTGTTGTCCGGGCCAAACAACTTTTCCCGAATGGCGAGGGCGCGGCGATAGGCCGCTTCCGCTTCGGCGTGATTTTTCTGCTGTGCCGACACTCTGCCTAACAAAGCCAGTGCGCTGGCGGTGTCAGCGCTTTCCTTTCCTGTGAGTTTTTCAAACATTGCCAGCGCACGGCGAATGTGTGGTTCAGCGCGCGACACATTGCCCAAGTCCACATTCACGCGCCCCAAATTCAGGAGCGCCGAAGCCAATTGCCGACTTTCCACGGCGCGCTGTTCCAACGTCGCCACGAGTCGCTCAAAGAGCGGCTCCGCTTTACCGTAATCACCTTTGGAGGCATACAAGGCGGCGAGTTCCTGCACCACGCGCAAAGTGCTTGGGTCTTGGGTGCCTAATTTTTCTTCCCAGATAGATAGACTGCGGCGCAACGACACGTCGGCCTGCGCGAAGTCATTCAAGTATCTAAGCGTGATTCCCCATTCAAAAATCGCTTCGGCCAAGCGCAAATCATCGGGCTTCAGCAATTTTTCCCGAATACGTAACGCCTCTGCCCGTGCAGGTTTGGCAGTGGCATATCGGGCGCGGAACTGATCTAAATCTCCCAGTCGTGACCACAATTCGGCGACAACCAGGTGGTCGCGCCCCAGCGTGGTTTCACCGATGGCTAGCGCGCGTCGGTATAAGGCTTCCGCCGCCGGATGGTTGGCGCGCCGTTCCTGCAAACCCGCCAACAGCTTAAGCGTTTCGAGCAGTTCTTGATGCGTAGTCCCATAAACCTGCTCGTAAAGCGCCAACCCCTTTTCACTGAGTTTGATGGCTTCCTCTGATTTGGGTTCCTTTTGCGCCAGCGCGTAAGCCGTCAGTTGCAAACGATCAGCTTCCACCAACGTGTGATCCTGCGCGGTCACCGCGCGTTGTTGAGTCCATGTGACAACGTAATGGCCTCGGCGCAAGCTCCCGGACGTGACGGTTTTAATCTCTAACCGGTAATCGCCAGTTTGTTCCGCTACGGCAGAGAGCCTTTCTGTCTGACCGTTATCGCTGCGCAATTTGACCTCGCACACGAGCTTGCCCGCCGGATCGAATAAACGCGTGATGACGTTTTGCCAGTATTGAAAGATTTCTACGCGCACGTATTGGCCTGCGGCCAGCGCCAGCCGATAGCTGTGGCCTGCTTCGCTTTCCACGGTGCGCTCGATTGCTTGCCCCACACTCAATGCGGTTTCCTCTGGTGGTGAAGCGGCCACTCGCGATGTAACTGTAAACCAACCGGCACACGCCCAAGCCACGAGCAGCGAACCGGAAAACCAAACGCAGCGCTGATAAATTTGCCGAGTCATAAAATCCTCCCCAACGTGATTACTGAAAGAAAGCGCGTTCGTAGTTCCGCCTTCAGGCGGGGTCTCGTGCATGCGAACGCACCCGCCTGAAGGCGGAACTACGAACGCGCATGCCGCAGTCTTGCGTAAGAATTGACCTGTCTGCGTCGAAAAATTCATCTGGCGCAAAATATTTCTGCAACACTCGCCGAGTTCAATGCACTGCTTATGACAGGGCAAGGTGAAAGGGAAACCTCAAACATAAATCACAGGGACAAGTGCCATTATGACGACAGCCTGGTTAGAACAATTAGCACGCTATGCCGCGCCGCTCGATTTTCCGGCGGGCGTTACGTTACATCCGCAGGGCGCGCCGGTGCGCGAGCTTTATGCCGTTAAAAGCGGACTGGTGAAACTCACCTGCCTCAACGACAACGGCGATCAAACGATTTT
Source organism: Acidobacteriota bacterium (assembly GCA_013140935.1). Taxonomy (GTDB): domain Bacteria; phylum Acidobacteriota; class Blastocatellia; order RBC074; family RBC074; genus JACPYM01. Next base: position 1,135 of record JABFSD010000914.1, on the reverse strand, counting down.
AGGTTTGCGCGCGACGGGTTATTTGAGTGGTGGAACCGCCGCCGCGCTCGGTGACGTATCGCTCGCCGCGACGGTGACGGCTACCGCATGCGAGTTATTGCGGCTACCCGTGCCGCGCTTTCTGAATTTGCTGCGCAACGATCTTACGTTCGCGTGGCAGTGGCAGCAAATGCAATCGCTCGACAATCAATGCCAGCAGCGCCTGACCATCGCGTTGCGCTGTTTCGACGCAGAGCAACGTTTTGAACATTCGCTGTGGCATCTGGCCGTCACGCAGGGACTGGGGACGGAAAACGTAAAAATTCAATTACCCGTACCGCATCAGGAATTCGCCGAGTTGATGGATGTAACGCCAGCTTATCTGGCGCGGTGCATTACCCGACTCGAAAAAAAAGGCAAGTTACGCCGCGACCGGGGCTGGCTCGTCGTACCGTCACTCGATCAACTCTGGCGCGTGCGGCACTGGCCGGTCAGAGACCCAGGCGCTGCCGACCGCAAACAAGGTAACACAGGTGACGGCGGATGTTTCTTGATCTAGGTAAAGCCTGAGCAGGGAAAAAGATAATAACCCGCTTGAGCAATAACAATGCGTAGCTGATTTCTTTTACATACTATGCCAGCGTTCAAAAAGGACAATCCGGCATCTAACACCTCGTTGCCAGTGCGGCAGGTTATCGCATAACCCATTGCATCACTCGCTGAGAATAATACTTACTGATTGAGTCCGTAATAACTCAACGCAGGGCGAAGTATGCCCGATAACGAGGAGTTATTTCAGAAATGCTCCTTCGCCACGTAGCGGCAGGATGGCAGGAAAAGGAGGAGGCGTGCCCACGCGTCGCGCTGCGACAATTGATCAAAACGTTGTCAGTGAACGGCGTCAATGGTCGCGGCGCGGCTTCGGCATCGAAACGCCCGAATCCGGTCATCCTGTCGCCAGGTGGCGAAAAACAAACCGCACGTAATAAGTCAGAGCAATTCGGCACGTTCGGGTAAAAAAGCATCGGTCGCAGTTACACAAAACGCGAATGAGCTACTGGTTGGTTTAGGTTACTTGCTGATATTCAGTAAGTAGGCAACGAATAAACGATCAGCAGAAAAATTCGTAACTCAAGCAACAATTTATTTCCAAACC
>JABFSD010000238.1 GCA_013140935.1 Acidobacteriota bacterium | reverse complement strand
TTCCTCAAAGATCTCTGACGTATCTTTTTTCTCCTCCTCCGTCTAGCTCTCGAATATCGTCTTCTTTCAAATCTGTGTTACAAGCTATCTCTTTGCCAAAGGATATTTTTATCGGCTGTGCCCAACTCTCAGGCTGCCACACCGAGCCACGCAAAAAGGCCTTGGCGCAATGGAAATAACACTCAGTTACTTTCACCTTCGTTACCAGTAACGCCGCTTTCCCGCGCGCCGACAACTTGCTGCAAAGCTCCTCGTCATCGGTCAGTTCTGCGATCCCTTGAACCCTCAAGGTCTCTGCCGTGCCGGGAACGATAAACAACAGTCCCACCTGCGGATTCTCGATGATGTTTTGCAGCGAGAAGATGAGTTTATTGCCCTGCCGCTCAGGTACGCAGAGCGTCGAGTCATCCTGGATAAAGACAAAACCGGGGTGGTCGCCTTTGGGCGATACCGTAGCTTCACCACGCTGATTTGAGGTCGCCAGCAGCAGCAAGGGAGAGTGACGAATGAAAGCCTGGGCGGTGGAGTTCAACCTCTTTTGAATCTTGAAAGAGGTTAGCGGCCTGGGTTGGCCAATAATCTGACGCAAGGTCTCAATATCTTTTATGGTTGGCATAAGTTACTTCTGATGCGATTCTTTGTAGTAACGAATTTATTCGTTACGTTTGAGAGTTACATTTGATGCTAGTAACGAATAAATTCGTTACTACGAAGTAAGAGATGTCGCGCTGTTAGTCCAACAGTTCGATTTGATCGCCTTTCGTTACCATTCCTTCTACCAAAACGGCGCAGTAAATACCTGCACAGGCACTGTGGATTTGGGCGACTTTGCGCAAAACTTCCGGGTTGTGTTCGCCGGTGTCAGGGTCGAGCGAAATCATCTTGCAGCGCGGGTCGCGTTCCAGCAGCATAATTTCCGCCTTTGAACCGATACGTAGTCTGCGACCGACCAACTCATCCTCAGCAAAGCCGTTACCAGAGGCGAGATTAAAATAGACGTTTGATCGAAAGCGGCGCTTATCCAGCGGAATGCCCAACTCGGCCTCGACCTGCTGAATGGTTTGCAAGCTGATTAACGAAACCGGACGGCAGTCGGTCAACGCGCGGTCTGAACGCACAAGCGTAAGGTGATTTTCGCCACGCAACCCTTCACAGAGCATTTCTCTCAACACCGGATCATCCAACGCGACGATTGTGCCTGATGGCGTAACGACATCCACCATCAAGTCATGCGGATCGGGGTTTGCCGGATTTACACCGGGTGAGATGCTCATCGCTTCGGCCAAATTCGGCGGCTGCACCGCTCTTTCGGGATAACGAAACTGCGGGCGATAGCGCAGCATCCGTTCCTGCGCCGTCGCGCTCAAATAAGGAAATCCTTTGCGTCCGGATGAGTTTTTGAAGGCGAAGCAGCGGTCGCCATAAACGCCGGAAAACCCCATAAACACTTCGTCTAGCGTCTCACCGCTCATACTTTTAACGGGGTAACGCCATAAACTTTCGACCTTTCCAATCGTAGCCATGCCAATGTCTCCTTTTTATTTTTTCCGCGACTTGCGCGAAGCAGGTTCAGACTAAGCGTTCCATGACGATGTTGCAGCGGGCATAAACGGGGTGCGTCCCCGTTGAAACGGTGACGAAGCCATGTTTTTTGTATAGCGCAATAGCCGCTTGCAAAACCGTATTTGAAAGCAAGAAGACGCTTGATGCTCCAAGCGTCTTCAAGTGCGCGAGCGCATGCTCAATTAAGCGATTGCCATAACCCTTGCCACGCGCTGCCGGTTCAACGGCCATGCGTGCCAATTGATAACGTTGCGGCGACTCTTGGAAGAGCGCGCAAACACCGACGACGCGCTCGTCATCCAGCAGGCTGAAGATATAGCCGCCCTCGGAAACCACCTTACCTGGGTTGGCTGCCAGCTCTCGATCCATTTCCTCAATGGAAAAGTACTCTGAAATCCAGAGTTCGTTTAAGCGAATGAAGTCGCCAAAGTGCGCCGCATTGTTGGTTTCGACATGCATTTCTCTTTTCCTCTGTTTGGTAGACCTATGCTGAATTGCGCAGCATGGCGCGCAGCGTGTATTGCGCGGGAATTGACACAATCGGTTCTTCAATGGGTACGTTCGTCCGTGTCCCGACCACACGAACGTAGCCGAGATAGTCGCCGCGATCAGCTTCCAACGTTTGAATCTCGGCGACGTTGTCGGGAGCAATCGTCTTGTGCCAATCGCGCCACAATTGCCATCCGTCATTCATCGTGTCAGCCGACGAGACGTTGACTAATCCGGTTCTGTCCCAATGGTTGCGCCACCAATCCGGCGAATGAAAACACCATAAGTCTGGTGTCCACCATTCACGCAGGTGATCGGGCAACGGGCCTTCAAATTCGCGCACCAACCCGGAGCCGGCCATGCCGAGCTTGCCTCCCGGCTTCAGGAATCTGGCGATGTTGCTCAGGTACTGGTCATCGGTGCCGTAATACATAAAGGAATCAATGGACACGATCGCGTCAAAGAACTCCGTGGCGAAGGGCAAGGCACGCGCGTCCGCGTGAATCGGGAAGACGCCATCCCCGGCGTGGGCGTCGCGTATCCGTTGGTGATTCTCCGACACGTTGAACCACAAATCCGCAGCCCAAACCTGCACGCCGAACTCGCGGTGCAAGAAGATTGACGACAAAGCCCGCCCGCAGCCGAGATCGAGTACGCGCATGCCCGGTTGCAACTGCATGGATTCGGCCAGCCACTCGGTCAGCCAAAGCGGATTGGCCCCGCCGCTGGCTCCAGCGAGAATCCACTCGGGATGGTACGCGCTTGAACGCGGAAACTGTTCGTTGAGAAAACGGTCATTGTTTTGCATCTGAATGCTCCTTTTGTGCCTTTTGTGCATCGTTTTTGCGCTCGGCGCGCGCGTTCGCAGTATACCCACAGGTCGAAGTTTCCCACTTCAACGTTGTCCCGCCCCTTGCGGTTACTGCCTAAGGCGCAACACCGCGATGAAAACCACCAGCCAAACCAAAAATATTTGCCGTGCGAAAGCCTCAAAAAAACTCCGCGCCTTCGAACAGTGCCGAAGGCGCGGAGTTGCTGGCGATTCGATCAGCAGCGAGGGATTGGTCTCTGCCTGTCAGGGCGTTATTTACCGGCAATGCCGATATTAAATAACGTGCGTTGACCGGCGAAGTCCGTTTTGATGCCTTTCAGTTGATAGCCGCTGGCGCTGCCATCAACCCAGATCAACTGCGGTACGGTGCCGGGCAAGCCGATGTTGGGTGCGCAACTCATCCCACCGCCGCCTGAACCGTCCAGCAAGTCCTGCCCCGGGTTGGCGCCGAAGAGCGTTTCCGAGAAATTGGTACCGCCACTGGCAGGGTTGAAGGTGTGTTGCATGTCCGGCTGTATCAGCCGCAATCCGGGGCGTAGCAAATTGCTGGCAAAAGTGCCCCACAGCAAGTCCGAAGCAATGCACATCGGCTTTTGCAAGGGCGCACAACTTAGCGGGCTTGCACCCACGGACGATTGGCAACCACTGCCGGGTTCGATCACGTGATAGACCGCCAGACCCGAATCCATCAGGTTGTAATCGTAACGTGCATCGAGCGGCCCATTCGTTTCATAGCGCGTTTCCAGCAACAAATACTCACGCGCGTCCGTGCCCTCGCGCGGCAGAATCAAAACTTCTCCGCTTTGCTGCACTTCGTACTGGTGATAAGCCCCGGGATTGACCACGAGGCGTGGCGTCACCCAGCCTAGTTGCAATTTGTGAAAGCCATCCAGATGCGGGCTGGACGCATCGCCATTCCTGGTTTGAGTGATGTGGCTCATCATCGAAATTGCGTGCGGCGCGGTATTCACATAACGCGTTTGACACGTCGGATCGCTCTTAGACGGACAAGGTAGCAGGTCTCCATTGTTTTGAAAGACGCCCGTGACCGGTCCGTAGGTGTCGTCCAGTTGCAAGACGAGATGTGCCAGTTCATGCGCTGCCACCATCGCTGAAGCCAGCGGCCCGTTAGGTTCTTGCGGTGTCGAAACCGTTCCGGGAGTGTACAGATGAGTCACCTCGTGAATTTCAACGCCGTCTACGACAAAGGGGTTGTTGTTGCCGCAATACGGATCGAAACGTGATGTCGTCTCACCGAAGTTTTTGTTTTGCGGGACTACCACCACGATAGCCAATTCCTTAGCCGTGAGAATTCCGTTGCGGTCAAAGTCATACTCGCTGAAATCGAACTCGTCGCTGGCCTTTTTCAGTGCCTCGACGATTTGTTCTTTATAAGGGGAGTTATATTCGTCCACGCCGGGGCAACCGTGTCCGGCTCCATCCCAATAATGATTCGTCTTCGTGGGGTCGATGGCGCCTTTGTCGCCGGAATAAGGCCCCAACACCGCCACCTTGTCCAACTGCAATCGTCCGCCCGAAACGACCCGATAATAGTCTTTGGCGCTCGGCACAGGGCCAAACAACATGTCGTCAACGCCCTGCATGTAAGCGCCATTGACCGGCACGGCATCCGAACGTTTCGGATCGAAGACGACCGCTAACACTTTGCGCCTGCCGTAAACCGGCTCAATGATGGCTTCGTGTTTCCTGGAGGCCGCGCCCACATTGGCTCCCACGGCCAGGTCAGGCCCGATCCGGTGTTTGCGCAAGACGGTCATCGTCGCGTTTGAAACCAAGGTGCCTCTATTGCTCCAGCCGGGGCCGGCCTTCTTGAGGCGCAACGCGACACTAATGCGATAAGGCTTTTCGCGCGGCGGTAAATCCTTCAGCGCGAAAGTGAAGCTTTGCGCGCCCCGATTGGAAACACTGGTGGGATTTGTTTGCCCCGGCGCAATGAACACATCAGGGTGATAAAGCATACTCGCTTGCTCCCCTAAGGCGTTGCCGTCTTTCATCACCGTGGCGTAAACCTCGCTGTAGCCGTTCCCGACGCCGCTAAACGTCACCGCGACATCCGATAATTCATTGACCTGAATCTCTGTTGCCAGCGTAGGAACCTCGGTGAATACGTCCTGCGTGACGTTGAACGGTACGCCTTGCGGAATCACGGTAAGCCCCTTGTTGGTAAGCGCCGTGGCTGTCCATGCCTCTAACTCAACCTCAGACATCACATCGGTAAAGGCCGACTGCCATTCAAAATGCACCTTGTGCAGGCCGGGACTGAGTTCCTTGGTGGTAAATGTGAGGCTGCGTGCTTCCTTGTGAGTGGTCTCGATGGTAAAGGCGGATGCACCAGGCGACGCCAGATAAGGGGCATCATCAACCACTGCCCGCACCTGAAAGTAATTTCCCTGCTTCATCTTTGACACGCTGGCGAAGACGAATGCCGCGCCGCCCTTTTCGGGGACATTGAAGTCCAGGTCGGTTTGCGGAATCTTCGTCCAGGCCAGCGAATTTTTCGTGAGAGGAATTGGCGGTTTTCGTGCTTTAGCAACCAGCCGTTGTCCAGCATTGTCCTGCGAATCTACCGTCACCAACAGTGAAGCGTCGCGCAACAGTGAAGTAGCAGAGCGCATCGTCGAAGACCATTGCATCTGCACCGTGTGAATTCCTTTATCCACCGTGGCGATGAAGGTGAACGAATAACCGGCGGCGTGGCCGTACTGACGCTCCGTCAAGGTGATCTCGCCGGGGTCGGCCTCGTTTCCATCCACTAACGCGCGCAGCCGCAGTGGCCCTGAGCCTGAGCCTCCATCAGTGATCATCGCGGAAAAGGTGACGGCTACCGTCGTGTCGTCGTGTTCGGCCACCAGCCGGCTCGCCATTCGGGTAATATCCGCGAACACTTTGCTGCGAGCGGCGAGTTCGAATTGTTCTTCGCCGTCCTGCCCCTTGCAATCTTTGCCGGAGCTGTATGAATAGGTACGCTGTCGGCAACCAAGACGCGGTTCCGAACGAATATAGAAAGCATCTGCTGGACTGAACTCAGGGTTCGGCGGAGGCTCGTTCGCCCCCTGCCACAACCCGCGAACCAGTCCCTTACCCGATGCGGCGCTGAATAGCAGAGACTCCTTGCCTCGCCCCAGCCCGCGCATCAGTCCAATACTCAAAGCAGCGCTGAATATCAGTACTGCAACTATCAATGCATTTTTCATGACCTCTCTCCTGGCGCCAGTGAAACGGGCGCGATGTTTTGTGTCGGTTTTATTCAATACTTTTGCAGTCGTTCTGCGATTTTCATCCCGCACGCATTGCGGTTGCGTTGTAAGGCGCAGGCGCGCAGCGAAAACCACCGCCGCAAAGAAATTATTTTTCAGGCGGGCTGGCTGGCGTGCAATGAAGCGGCGGCTGGGGTCGCGCGCCAAAACATGGTGTGGTAATTTCCGCACTCATCTTTGCGCCCCCCAACGACGAAGAAGCCGTGAGGAACCTGATGGCTACGCATACATCCAAAGAGGTAACGCAATTACTGATTGCCTGGAACAACGGAGACGCGGCGGCGCTCGAACAATTGATTCCGCTGGTGCAGGCCGAATTGCACCGATTAGCCAAGCATTACATGGCACGCGAACGCGCTGGGCATCCGTTGCAACCGACGGCGCTGGTCAATGAGGCTTACATTCGTTTGATCGAATGGAAAGACGCCGAATGGAAAAACCGCGCGCATTTCTTCGGCGTCTCGGCACAGTTGATGCGGCGCATATTGGTAGACCTCGCGCGTCGCCGTCAGCGCGTGAGTGGCAAGAGCGTTCATCAGGTTTCGCTCGAACAAGCCGAAGGCAAACAGCAGGAACGCACGGCGGATTTGATTGCGCTCGATGACGCGCTGCGCAGCTTGGCCGAAATTGACGAACGCAAATGCCGCGTCGTCGAGTTGCGCTATTTCGGCGGACTCGACAACAAAGAGATCGCCGAAGTCTTGGGCGTCTCAGAAAACACCGTCATCCGCGAATGGGGACGAGCCAAAGCCTGGCTATACCGCGAACTAAAAAGTGAAAAGTGAAAAGTGAAAAGTGATGACTGCCGAACGCTGGTCACAAATAGATCGCTTGCTGGCAGAAGCGTTGGAACACACGGTCGCCGAACGTGCAGCCTTTTTGACTGAAGCCTGCGGCGACGACGCAGCGTTGCGCCGCGAAGTCGAATCGCTGCTCGAAGCCCATCAGGAAGCCGAAGCGGATTTCCTTTCTTCGCCGCCCTTGGAAAGTACGATCAGAGAACTCGCCGCCGAACAACAGTCGTCGTTGGTCGGTAAGACGTTGGGGCCTTACCAACTGCTTTCAGTCTTGGGCATCGGCGGCATGGCCGAAGTTTATCTGGCGCGCGATGAACGTCTGAAACGACAGTTGGCTTTGAAAATTCTGCCGCCGCATTTCGTCGCCGACGCCGGACGTATCGAACGTTTCGCCCGCGAAGCCCGCGCCGTCTCGGCCCTCAATCATCCGAACATCGTCACCGTTTATGACATCGGCCAACTCGACGGTCTGCACTTCATTGCGATGGAACTCGTGGACGGCCACACGCTGCGCGAAAAGATCATCGCGGCCAAACAACAATTGTCCGACATAAAAGAAATCGTTGAAGTCGCGCTGCAAATTTCCGCCGCGCTGTCAGCCGCACACGCCGCCGGCGTCATTCACCGCGACATCAAGCCTGAGAATGTGATGGTGCGACGTGACGATTACGTCAAGGTGGTGGATTTTGGCTTGGCAAAACTGACCGAAAGACAGGGAGAGGGAGAGACAGAGAGACAGAGTGACCTCTCTCCTTCTCTCCGTCTCTCTGTCTCTCCGTCTGACACCAAGCCGGGCACGGTGCTGGGCACGCTGCGTTATATGTCGCCGGAACAGGCGCAGGGGCGTGACGTAGACGCCCGCTCTGACATCTTCAGTCTCGGCGTCGTGCTTTATGAATGGCTCGCGGGCAGCGCACCGTTCAAAGGCGATACGGTGGCTGCCACGCTGGATGCCGTCACGCATCACACGCCTGTGCCGCTTCAGCAATTGCGCCCCGACCTGTCTGCCGAATGCGCCAGCCTCGTTCATCGCATGCTCGAAAAAGACCGCGCCTTGCGCCACTCGTCAGCCGACGATTTGCGCGCGGCGCTCAAACATCTCAAACGCGAGTTGGATTCTTCGCCGACGAATTCGCTGAATAGCGGCGAACGCAGCCACGTTGACGCGACGCATTCACCGAAAACCAAATTCGCTGCGGCAATGGTAGCGGTGTTGGCGCTGCTCGGTCTGGCGGCTTGGCGTTTCTGGCCGAATAACGCTGCCGAACCTTCGCTCTGGCTTAAGGCTTATAGCAGCCGTCTCACCGGTTTTCCCGGCGAAGAGCGCCACGCGAATTTCTCGTCTGACGGCAAAGGCTTTTTTTATACGCGCAAGGTGCAAGGCCAATGGGACATCTTCTGGCAGCGCATGGGCGGCAGCAATCCGCAAAATCTGACACAAGACAATGATGCTGATGATTTGGAATTGGCCTGTTCGCCCGACGGCGCAAGCGTAGCCTTTCGCTCTGAACGCAACGGCGGCGGGCTTTTCGTGATGAGCGCGAGCGGCGACAACGTGCGGCGCATTGCTGATTTCGGACACAACCCGGCGTGGTCGCCTGACAGCCGGCAGATCGTTTGCGGCACGACTTACATCTTCAACCCCAAACTGCCCGGCGCAAAAAGCCGCCTCGTCGTCATCAATGTCGCCGATGGCACCACGCGCGTATTGACCGAAAGCGAAGACGCTGCGGCCCCGCACTGGTCGCCGCACGGACACCGCATCGCCTATTACCGCAATCGCCGCGACGTATGGACGATGGCGACGGACGGCAGCGATGCGCGCCCGGTGACCGATGATGAAGCGGCAGACTGGAATCCGGTCTGGTCGGGCGACGGCCAATATCTTTACTTTGCCAGCGAGCGCCAAACCCTTGCCAGCGTGTGGCGCGTACGCATTGACGAAGCCACGGGACGCACGCTCGGACAGCCTGAACCCGTCACCGGCCCGACCGCCGATGTATTGCAAATGGATGTGACACGCGATGATCGCCGCATCGTTTATGTGACGCGCGCACAAGATGCCAATCTCAAAGCCGTCGCCTTCGATCCGCTCAAGCTGACGGTCACGGGCGCGGTCGTTCCGATCACACAAGGCACGCGGCCTGCTGGTTCGCCCAGCCTTTCGCCCGACGGCCAATGGGTAGCCTTTCATTCGCTCGGTGCGGCGCAGGAAGACATCTGGCTGACGCGCGCCGATGGCAGCAGCAGCACGTCTACGAATTTGACGCCCACCAATTT
>JABFSD010000158.1 GCA_013140935.1 Acidobacteriota bacterium | reverse complement strand
GCGTTCGAGTTGAACCCAGTGGCCTGCATCGTCAAGCAAAACGAGGCCGCGTAAGTCAGTCAGACGGCGTTGCATTGATTCGATGCCTTTGCCGCCGCCGAATGAAAGTACTGGATCGCGTTTGCCTGCGATAAAGAAAGACGGTTGTTCGAGGCGCGCGGTTTCGAGTTCTGGGGTTAGGTCAACGTTGCGGTCAATGTTGCGATACCAGTTGATCGGGCCGCGAAAGCCGCTCTGCTGATATTGCGCGACGTAATAAGCCAAGTCTTCTTCGGTTAACCAAGCGGGCAAAATTTCAGGGTCAATCATTCCATCGAGGAACTTCGCGGTCGCAGGCTTGTTCATACGCAAACCTGTGCGCGGAGCGTCCGCCGAGATCGAGTAATAAATCATCCGCAGCGATTTGCGCAGGTCGGCTTCGAGTTCGGCTTCGGCAACGCCGGGCTGCTGGAAATAAACCATGTACCAAAACCTGTCGCCGTAAAATTCCTGTTGCGTCAACGTACCCTTACGCCAACGCGTGTAAGGTACGCTCAGGCCCGCGACGGCTTTCACTCGTTCGGGATGCAAGAGCGCCGTATGCCACGCGACCGGTGCGCCCCAATCGTGGCCTACGACGAGAAAGCGTTCGTGGCCGAGCGCGGTGGCGAGGCCCGCTACGTCATTGGTCAGTTCGACGATGTTGTATGCCTCAATCGCCGCCGGTTTATCGCTGCCGCCGTAACCGCGCTGGTCGGGTACGGCGACTTGAAAGCCCGCCGCCACCAACGGATCAATCTGATGCCGCCACAGATACCAACACTGCGGCCATCCGTGCAGCAGGACGACCAGCGGGCCGTTGCCTTCAACGACTACGCGCAATCGGATGCCGTTGGTTTCGATCATTTGGAAGTTTCGTTGTTTCATCTTTCCCTCAATTGATTGCCGCTCTTTCGCAAAGCCAGTATGCTGCCCGCGAAAGGAAGTCATTTATGAGCATCACACTTACGCTGCCGCTGGAACTTGAACAACGAATCTTTCATCGCGCGGCAGAAACGAAAAAGCCGGTCGAAGAAGTCACCGTCGGTTTGATCGCACAAGGATTGAAATACGAACAACCACACGAACAACCAATGATGACCTTTGATGAAATTCTCGCGCCGTTTCGTCAGGAAGTCGCTGCCTGCGGCATCTCAGATGATGAACTCGACGCTCTGTTTTTAAGGGCGCGGCGCGATTACGCGCGTGAAAATCAGGACGAAGAATGAACGCTCAAAAGCCGCGCATCGTGTTGGATTGCATGATCTGCTTGCAAGCCGCCGCTCGTGAACAAAGCCGAGCGGCGGCTTGTTTTCGTTTCGCTGAAAACCATCTGGTTCAGCTTTTCATTAGCCGCGCTATTCTCAAAGAAGTAGAAGATGTTCTTTCCCGCGATTACATTCGCGCTCACTTTCAGACGCTGACGGATGAATCGGTAGCGATGTTCCTCGAACGGTTGCGCTACGCGGCAGAGTTTGTGCGAATGGTTCCTCGTCATTTCAACTACGAACGCCGCGATGTGAAAGACGAGCCTTACATCAACCTCGCCGTCGAAGTCGAAGCCGATTACCTCATCAGCCGTGATCGTGACTTGCTCGACCTGATGAGCTGGCGTCAGGAGGCAGGGCGCGAGTTTCAAAAACGCTTTCGCGCTATGCGAATCGTTACGCCAGAAGATTTCTTGCTTGCGATGCAGCAGACCATGCTTTGATAGCCCTCCAGATGATGGCGACAACAACGCATAGCAATCATCTTTAGTCCAATAATTTCCATAATGCCAAAATCCCAAAAATAATAATAATAACAAGTCCTCCCAAAAAGATTTGGTTAAAAGTTATCGATGTTTTTTCAAATACTTCACTTCCATGCCCAGTTGCTACAATAATAACGCTCAATAGAAAAAAAGCTCCTACAACCAGAAGAACTATACCAGCATAGATCATCAGGCAGACATGCCAATATTCCAGGAGCCAAGCCAGGATAAACACAAGGGGAATGGAAACCAAAAAGAGAATTGCGAGAGTTTGCATAACTTGGTCTCACATAACCAAGACTAACACAACTTATTTGCCTAATCTTATTGCGACAACACCGCCTGCAACATCGCTTTCGTATACCCCACGTTATAAATCTCGCCGCCGAATCCGCCGCCGCCCGCTTTGGCATATTGCCCGACAATGCTACCTTCGCGTTCGCGGTCGTAATCTATCGCGCGCGGATGTTCGGGATAAAGGCCGCGCGCGTATTTCAGCTTCACCAATTCCTGCATCACCGCGAACATATTCACCTGCCCTTCGTCGAGGAAGACTTCGGTATAATCAACGTAAGGCTTGCGTACGATCACGTTGCGGTAATGAACGTGGTTGATCTGGTCGCGCGCGCCGAAATATTTCGCCACCGCCACCGGGTCTTCGCCGAGTTCGCGCGTCACGCCGCAATCGAAAGTAATGCCGTTCGCGGGACTTTTGACGATGTTGACTAAACGCTTCCAACCCTCGAGCGTAGCCATGATCTGCTCAGAGCCGCGACTGATCGGCGCGGGCGGATCGTTGGGATGCAACGCCATCCGCACGTTGGATTGTTCGGCGACCGGAATGATGGCTTTGAGGAAGTAAGTGATGTTGGCCCACATCTCTTCGAGCTTGTGCGCGCCTTCTTCGGGCAGGGGCGGAAGGCTTTTGACGCGCTCGTAATCAAACGCCGTCATCCCAGCGCCTGCGCGGCCCAACTCTTCGTAATAGCCCTCGACGATGCGGTGCGCATAAAAATTATATTCGACGACGGGTAGGCCGACTTTGCCCGCCGCGCGAATGGATTGCTTGACCTGCTCGATTTCTGCGTCGCGTCCGGACTTGCCATAAAGCGTATTCGGAAATCCGCCGATCATCATATTGATAATCGT
>JABFSD010000662.1 GCA_013140935.1 Acidobacteriota bacterium | reverse complement strand
TGCTTGGCGCAGCTTGTTCAGCAATCAACAAAACCTGCGCGCCGCGTTGGCGCAGATAAGCCGCGACGGCGAGCAACAACGGGCCGGTTCCGGCGACGATGACTTTTTTGTTTTCAATCGGCAGCCCCGTTTTGACTAATGCTTGCAAGCCACCCGCACCGGCGACGCCGGGCAGCGTCCATCCGGGAAAGGGTAGGAAGCGTTCGCGCGCGCCCGTCGCTAAAATCAGCTTGCGATAGCGCAGCTCCAACACGCCGTCGAAGGTTTCAGCCAGCAATTTGCCCGCCTGTGGTTGATCGTATACGCGCGCGCCGCTGATGAATTCGATGCGCGCGGCTTGCACACGCTGCAACCAGCGGGCGGCTTCAGGGGTGTTCGACTTGCGCGTGTCGTTGAATTTTTCGGTGCGCCAGATTTGTCCGCCGAGTGCTGGGTTGTCGTCCACGAGGGCGACGCGCGCGCCCGACGCTTGCGCCGAAACCGCTGCGGCCAAGCCTGCCGGGCCGCCGCCGATTACCAACACATCGAAATCTTGAGTGCGGCTATTCATCAGTTCGCACCTCCATTCCGGCGCGGCATACGATCTGGCAACTGCGTGCGTGGGGTTGACCGTTAATGGTTACGCGGCATTCAAAGCAGATGCCCATACCGCACAACGGAGCGCGCGGTTCGCCACTCACCGAACGACGAAACGAATGCACGCCAGCTTGCGCGACAGCGGCTGCCACCGTGCTGCCTTCGAGCACGGTGACCGAATTGCCGTTGATGGTGAGCGTGACGGTGTCAGGCATGCGCTGCCTCCTGATTGACGCGGTCAGGCAGATAAGGCGCGACGGGAATTTGCGAAGGGCGATTTAGCCATTGATCTACCAACAGCTTGGCCGTACCCATCGAAGTCGTGATGCCCAAGCCTTCGTGGCCGGTCGCCAGATAAAGCCGGTCGTAACCGGGACACTTGCCAATCAGCGGCAGCTTGTCCGGCGTCGCCGCGCGAAAGCCCGTCCACGTACGAATCGCAGAAAGCGCAGCGATGCCGGGCATATATTCTTCGGCGCGTGCCAACATTCGACTGAGCATAGCGGCTTCGATTTTCGGATCGTCTGAACCGTATTGGCGTGACGAACCAATCAACACTTGTCCGGTTTTGCGCGGCTGTGCGTTGAAGGCTACGGAATCGGAACTGATCGAATGCGCGCTTTTCAGATAACCGAGTTCAACCAATTGATGCCGCACGAAGCCAGGGTAACGATCCGTAATCAGCAAGTGGCCTTTGCGTTTTTGTACGTCAATACCGGGCGTCAGTTGCGAAGCCCACGCGCCTGTGGCGTTGACGGTTGCGCCTGCGCTGATGAATTCGCCGTTGTTTAATTTCACGCCGTCATTGCTGAGTGCTGCGGCTGAAAGTCCCATTCGTAAAGTCGCGCCGCTGCGTTGCGCCTGTTCGAGCAAGTAACGCGCCGCGCAAGGCGGATAGACAACGCCGTCGTGGGGCACGAGCAACGCGCCCGCCAGACCTTTGCGCAAATTTGGCTCGGCGGTGGCGAGGGCTTGTTCATCGAGGATTTCAACCGCGACGCCGCGCGTTTGATAAAAGCCGACTTTGCGTTGGACTTCATCCATCTCTTCTTCGTCAGCCGCGACCCAGAGCGTACCGCATTCTTCATACTCGACGTCGGCCGGCAGTTCAGGCGCGAGTTGTTGCCAGAGTTGTTGGGAATAATTGGTCAAAGCGAATTGGGCTTCGGAATCATCCATCACGACGATGTGTCCCATGCCTGCGGCAGTTGCGCCGCCGCCGATGACGTTGGGTTCGATGACGACGACACGCAAACCTGAACGCGCAGCTTCCCACGCGCAGGCTGCGCCGACGATGCCGCCGCCGATGATGGCTACGTCAAAAGTGTTCGCTGGATTCATCGGCGAATCCCATAACAGAACGGATCGCGTTCATCCAAAATCAAATGGGCATCGGCGTTGACGAACGCAGAACCTTTGATAGTCGGATAAACCTGGTCATCGGCGAGGCGAATCGTGCCTTCAAAGACGCTGCCGACGATGCTTTCCTGCCGCCAGAGTTGGCCTTCCTGCAATTTGCCATCGGCGTAAAGGCACGCCAGCTTAGCACTCGTTCCCGTACCGCAAGGGCTGCGGTCATACGCCTTGCCCGGACACAACACGAAATTTTTGCTTTGTACGCCGTCGAGTGCGGAAGGCGCGAACAATTCGATGTGATCAATTTCCTGTCCGTGTGCGCCCGTGATGCCTTGTTCGTTCAGTGCCTGTCGAATGCGCCATGAAAAATCTGTGAGGGCTTCGAGGTTATCCAATTCAAGTTTGTACTCCTTGCTGTTGACCAGAAAAAACCAATTGCCGCCCCACGCGATGTCGCCGCTGATGGCGCCGTGGCCGGGAACTTCGACTGAAACGTTCGCCGCCAAACGATAGCTGGACACGTTGGCGACGCTGACGAAATTGTTTTCATCCAGCGTAGCTTCAACTATGCCGACGGGCGTTTCGATGCGATGCGTGCCGGGCTGAATGCGATTGAGATAAGCCAGCGTCACCATCAAGCCAATCGTGCCGTGGCCGCACATACCGAGATAACCTACGTTGTTAAAAAAGATCACGCCCGCTGCGCAAGCCGGATCAACCGGTTCGCATAGCAGCGCGCCGACGACGGCATCATTGCCACGCGGTTCGTTGACGACAGCGGAACGAAAGTGATCGAACTCGTTTTTGAATCGTTCCAATCGTTCAGCCATTGAGCCGCTGCCCAAATCGGGCGCCCCGCTGACGACCACGCGCGTAGGCTCTCCGCCCGTGTGTGAATCAATCACGCGCACACATTTTTTTGCTTCATTTGTCATATGAGTTCGCAGTTAAGCAAAGGCCAAGCCGACGGTCTTGCATCTCAGTAAGCC
>JABFSD010000283.1 GCA_013140935.1 Acidobacteriota bacterium | reverse complement strand
GCCCCGCAATGCGAAAGGCGAAATAGTCAAACGTAGTTTGCGGCGCAATGCTGCTGTCGATGACTTGGTAATTCAGATTGTCTAGCGCGCCGCCCGTGACACTCGCTTCGATTTGCGTTTCGTTCGCCGTCAAGCGCGTGATGGCATAACTCAATGTATAAGGCACATCGTTCATTAACGCCTGCCGCGCAGTGGCTCCGCTCGCACCGGTCGAGATCGTGGCGAAGTCGCCGAAGTTGTTGAACGGATTCGCTCCCGTCAGCAAAGCGCGACGGCCCACGACAAAAGGCGAACCCGTGCCGCTGGCGTAATACTGCAAGCCATAGCCCGTGTCGTTGATGAACGTGGCATCATTCATCCCCGCTGTGAGATTCGCGGTGTTGCGCGTGCCGAGTGAATCCAGCACGCCGAAACGCACGTCCTGCCCCGTGCCGCCAAAGCCGCTGACTGAAAACGTCATCGCCACTGACAACTTGTCGCCTACGCCCAACGTGACGGGCGTGCCTGCGTTGGTGAAGTACGCCCAAACCGCTTCAGAGCCGCCTGCGTTCGTGACATCAAACGCGACGGAACCAGTCGCGTCGGTGCGCACGGTGTTGGCGCGTCCGTTGAAAAGGCGCAGCGAGTTGTTCGCCAGGTTTTGATTCTGGCTGTTGCCGTCGGCGAAGCGGTCGTCAATCAGCGCGGCTGCGGCTACACCGAAAGTCAGCAGCAATACACCAAGCGCCGCCAGTAGGAATCGTTTGTGCGTGGTTTTCAGGTTTAACATTTGTGACAGGAGGTGTTTGCGCAACGACAACTACTTACGCGCCGCGCGAAATTCAAGTAAGATCGCCATCGTCACAGCATCCACAAAATTGCATTGAGAAATTGCATAGAGAGGTCACGATGAAAAACGGAACACAAAACGGAACCAGTACCACCGCCCGCGCGAAAAAAACTGCGCCCAAGCCAGTCAAATTCACCAAGCCCACTTATGAAGCGACGCCGCCTCACCAAAAGCGCCGCGTGACGAAAGAGGAAGGGGCAGCTTACGCACAATACATACAGGATTTGCGCGACTGGCTTTGGTCGTTACCCGACAAACAGTTTGACAAAGAGATTCTCAGTCTCACTCCCACCGAAGTCTCCAGCATAACCTGGCTCAACACCTACGAAAGCTATCAATCAGGAGGACAAATGCGTGAAGTTTACGAAAGTACTCTTTGATACCTCAGTCTATGTCAGCTACAAGCAACAGGTGTTAGATTTTCCCGATCCCGACTATTACTCGCTCGTCGTTTTTCAAGAGCGCATCACTGGCGCTGATAACGGCAAAACCATCAAGATGCTGATTGACCAAATCGAAACACAGCGCAAAGCCAACCGCTTGCTCGTACCCGGCATTTTGGAGTGGACGGAAGCCGGTAAGGTGCTTTTCAACATGCTGCGGGTAGAAAGCCTCTCTGACGCGGAACGTCGCCGCCCGCGTCTTAGCCACGACAAAAAGCAAAGCATCATCCGCGACGCCTTGATCGCCGTCTCAGCTAAGCAGCAAAGCGTCACCGTCATTTCAGACAACGAAGATTTCCCGCTCATTCAACGTCATTACCAATTTCAATGGGTCAGCGCCCGGGCGTTTTTCAAACGTTAACGGCGCTAACGGCGTCAGGCCAACGTCAGTTGCAGCCGCGTCACCGAAGCAGGCGCGAAGCTGCACGTTACCGCGCCATCAGCACGCAACACCGCCTTGCCTTCTTTCAATCCGACCGCATTCGGTTGTTCAAACGAGTTATGCGCTTTGACATTGCCGCCGCCCAGCGTAATCACTTTGACTTCTTTGATCGCAGCCCCACGCAAGGCAATTTCGGTTTCGCGGGTTTGCGTCAGGTCTGGATTCGTCACCGTGATCGTCACCAACTTGTCTTTGCGCGACGCCGACGCCGACAGTCCGCGAATCGTCGCCGGTTTGCCTGCGCGCGTATAACTCGCGCGCGGCGCGCTCACCTGCGTACGCAACGATTCAGCGCCTTGATGCAGCAGATACATATCGAATACGTGATAGGTCGGCGTGACGGCGAACTTGTCTTCGTGCGCGAAGAAAAGCGCCTGCAAACAATTGACGAGTTGTGCGATGTTTGCCATTGCGACTTTGTCGGCGTGGCGATGAAAGGTGTCGAGCGTGAGTCCTGCCAACACCGCGTCGCGCATCGTATTTTGTTGCCCCAGCAAATGCGTGTTGTGCAATTCGCTGCCGGGTTTGTACCAAGCGCCCCATTCGTCTACGACGAGTTTGACGCGATGCTGGCGGTCGAATTCGCCCATCACGGCCCAGTGATTGGTGATGAGCGATTCCATCTGGTCGGCGTGTGCAATCAATTCGTAATGCTCAACGTCCGGGAAATTCAGTCCTTCGCCTTTGCCTTCAAACCAGTCGGTCGTGCGCCCCTGGCTCACATTCCACGAATAGTGATGCAAGCCCCAGCCCCACAATTTGCCGAAGCCGCCTTTCTCGGCCAGCTTGCCGAAAAACTTGCGCGACCACGCCAAATCACCGCCGTTCGGCCCCGAACCGATATAAGCCAGATTGACGCCATAACGCGGAGCCCATTCGGCAAAGCGGCGATATTCAATCGCGTATTCATCCGCCGAAAAGTTTCCGCCGCAACCCCACGATTCGTTGCCGATGCCCCAATAACGCACGTTGTAAGGTTCGCGCGCACCGCCGTGCGCCGCGCGCATATCAGCCAGCGTCGTAGTGCCGGCGGGCGAATTGCAATAGTCTACCCACTCATAAAAATCTTTTGCTGTGAGGCTGCGCAGGTTTGCTGCGAGATAAGGCTGGCCGCCAGTCAGTTGGCAAAAGCGCACGAAATCATCTGTGCCGAATTGATTGGTGTCATACCTCCACGGGCCATCAGGCACGCCTTTGGGCCACTCCGGCGCATCAATCCAAAAGTTAGGGCGACGCGGACGATCTTTGCGCGCGCCTACGCCGTCGCGCCAGTTATAGCTATCGGCGAAACATCCGCCCGGCCAGCGAATCACGCCCGGCTTGATGCGCGCGAACGCATCTACCAACGCCTTGCGCAGCCCATTCACGTTGGGGATTTTTGAATTCTCGCCGACCCAGATGCCGTCATAGACTACGCCGCCCAGATGCTCGACGAAGTGTCCATAAATTTCAGGTGCAATGCGTCCGATGGGTTCTTCAAGCAGGACTTCGATATGCGCGTCAGCGAGTTTGGACTGGCGTGCCGCCAATCCATTGCGTGCAGCGAGTGTTAATCCACTGGCGACCGTGGCTCCAATAAATTCACGTCGTTTCATGACAGTTCATTGCCTCACGTTGTTTTTATTTTGTTAAATTCCGAAGCGAGCAGCCTCAGAGAAAAATTAAAACCGAACTTCACCTTAATCGCTGCGTTGCTCGCAGCAAGCAGATCACGCTGCTTAAATCACAGAATCACCACAAGGAGTTACCTCACAGAATGCTGCAAAAGTTTTATCCGCTCGTTTACTTGCTTTTCTTTTTCTTAACTTCCGCTTTAGCCCAAAGCGACCCGCCTAAGAATGAAATCGGTGTTCACGCCGCCAGCGTCAAACCAGTTCAGGCTCACGTCAGGACGATAGGAGGAGGCGTTCGCTTTACTTACAACCTCAACGCCCACCTCGCACTGGAAGGCGAAGCCAATCTCTTTAACCGCATGGGCATTGGCTATGAAATGCGCGGTCAGTTGCTGGGCGGATTAAAAGCTGGCGCACGATTCAACAAGTTCGGCCTATTCGGTAAAATCCGCCCCGGCATTATGCGTAATGAAGATTTCACTTTTACCAATGCACCTTGTTTTAATTTTAGTCAGCCGCCGAATTCAAACCTGCCACAATGTCGTTTTGAACCTATAACTCTCAATGATTTCGCATTGGATATTGGTGGTGTGCTTGAATTTTATCTTGCGCGCCGCTGGGTAATTCGCTTCGATGTTGGCGACCTAATCGTGCGTCGTCGAAGGGAAAGCTTCACCGACGTTACTACCTCGCCACCAATCAGCGTGATCCACACGCCCGCGCCCGACTCGGTATTCACACGCCATAACTTGCAAGTGAATGCCGGTGTCGGCTTTCGTTTCTAAGGCGCAGCCTGACGAGCTATTTTTAAGACGCCTTGCGCGGCGGTGGCGTGCCGTTTTGCGGTACGACTTTCGCCGCGTTAGGCGGAATCGGCGTTTGTTCGGGTTTGATAAGTTTTGCGTTGGGCAAATGTTTGATGCGCCAGTTGCGGTATTGCACCTTCATTGGCGGCCCAACGTGAACTTGCACGCCGATCAAGCCTTCGAGGCGGCGACCGATTTCGTCGTGGTCGGTGACATCGGTCGTCATCACGCCGTCAATCCAATGCTGATGGTGATTGCCTGTGACCAGCACGCGGTAATCGTGCCATTCGTCAGCCGCGAATTCTTTCACGCCGGGTACTGTGCCGACGACCCACGGTTGACCGTAACCATCCACGACGACTTTTTCACCAGTATGCGAAATGATGCGGCGTCCGCGCTCTTCATAAAGCATCCCGTTGTAATCGTTACGATTCTGTACGACATCACATTGATAGCCCGTCAAAACGTATTTGCCGATGTCAGGCAGCGGTGCGCTGCGATATTGCAAACCTGAATTGCCGTTCTTGGTGATTTTGACCTGCACGCGCATCTCAAAATTTCTCACCACGCCGCCGCGCCAAACGATGAAGCTGTTCATCTTTAACGTACCGTCAGCCACGCCGGTCAACGCGCCGTCTTCAACCGACCAATGTTTCGCATCGCCTTCCCAATCGGTCAGGTCTTTGCCGTTGAAAATATATTTGAAGCCTCTTTCCGGCTTCGACTGTGCTTGCACCGAAAGAGCGAAACACAACAGACAAAGAAGAAGCTGGCACAACTTATTGATTCGCATAATCGAGTCTTTTCAAAACAAAAGGGGCAAAGATTCAAAGAGAAAAAGGAAGTTATTCAAGATAACGCCTTTGAACCTTTGTCGCTTTGCCCCTTCGCTTCAGTGCTTCGTTGATGAGTTAAAGTGTCCAGCCCTTGCGATATTCGCGTTGCAAGTACTGATTCGCGTCGGAGTTATTCGTGATAACGCCTTTTTCTCCGTCGTAATAAATCTTCTTGCTCTGTCCGACTTTCATCGCTACGACGCCGAGCAGCATCGTCTCGGTCAGCCGCGTGGCGTATTCAAACGGACACGTTGCTTTCTCAGTGCCTTTGATAGCTCTGATCCAGTTCATGCGATGTTTGGCCGAAGCGAAAGCACCCGCGCCGCTCGACTCTACGCGGAAGTAAGTCTTGGGCACTTTGGCCGCCGCTTCCATCAACGACATCGGATAGAGCTTAGGATTCGACGCATAAGTTCCATGCACGAGAATGCCTTTCTCGCCGATGAAGATCGCGCCGCCGCCGCCATCGAGTTGCACGTCGTCGGGCAAGGCTTCAGGCCGCGCGGGCATCAGTCCGCCATCGAACCACGTCAGCTTGACCGGCGGTTGCGCGCCGCGCGCAGGGAAGTGATAAACCACGTGCGAACCCATCGGATAACTCACGGGTTTGTTTTTCAGGTCTGCGCCGAACGGCGTGAAGGTGGCTTCGACGCTGGTCGGATAGGTCAGTCCCAATGCCCAATAAGGATGGTCAATCAAATGCGCCGCCATATCGCCAATCGCGCCCGTACCCCAATCCAACCAGCCGCGCCAATTGAACGGATGATAAATCGGATGGTAATCAACCTGCGGCGCAGGGCCTAGAAACAAGTCCCATTCCAATCCGCCCGGCGCTGGATAGTTGCCGTCCATCGCCGAAGCCAGCGTGCGATTTACCTGACGCGCCGTCCAGTCAGAACCCATGTTCGCGCCCGGCCCAGCGGCAGGCGTGTTGGCAGGAGCATCGGCCACGATTTTGCCGGGACGCGGTACGCCTTGCGGCCAGAATCCCAACGGACGATTCGTCCAGACGTTGACCTCTTTGATCTTGCCGATGAGACCGGCTTGCACCCATTCGTTCACCAGCGCAGCGCCTTCGCTCGAATGCCCCATGTTGCCCATCTGCGTCACGACTTTGGTGCGCGCAGCGGTTTCGCGCAACACGCGGGCTTCTTGAATTGACCACGTCAGCGGTTTCTCGACGTAAGCGTGCTTACCCAATTCCATTGCGGTCTTAGCAATCACCGCATGCGTATGGTCAGGCGTAGCGACGACAATCGCGTCAATGTCTTTTTGCGTTTCGAGCATCTTGCGGAAGTCGGTATACCGCTTGGCGGTTTTATAGGCTTCCTGCAATTTCACGGCTTGCGCCATCCGCTCTTCGGCGGCTTTTTGCATCGCGGCCAGTTGCGCTTCGCTGGGCGGTTGTCCACCAGGGCCGCCGGGGCCTCTGCCGCCGCCACCACCGGGGCCACGTTGGCGAGTCAGGTTGGCGGCTTCGCGGTCAACGTAACCGAAATCTACGTCGCATAGTGCGACCAAATTTTGTCCGCCCGC
Organism: Acidobacteriota bacterium; assembly: GCA_013140935.1. Classification (GTDB taxonomy): domain Bacteria; phylum Acidobacteriota; class Blastocatellia; order RBC074; family RBC074; genus JACPYM01. The sequence continues at coordinate 2,752 of JABFSD010000283.1, read as the reverse complement.
GACCAATTCCATCGAATCGGTCTTGCCTTGTCCGCCGCAGCCGATCAACGCGAAGTTGACCTTATCGCTGGGCGCTTGATAACCGACGCCGCCTAATACGTGACGCGGCACGATCATCGCGCTCGCAGCCATGCCGGTCGTCGTCGACACGAACTTCCGTCTGGAGATAGTCTCTTTTGCCATAGCGTATTCCTTTTTGAATGTAGAAGAGTGGAAACCAACTGCCGCATCCGTCCCAGTGTTTTGCCAGGTCGTAAGAGGAACAGATCGTGACGCGCATCCTACGCGCAATTGGCTGAAATGGCTATCGCCCGCAGCGCCTCATTTCACTTTCATGAAATTCGGCACTGCGGACTTCAGTCGTCGCAGATCGCCACCACACGTCCTGCGACAACACTCGGTAAATTGATGAATACTACTTGGTGGTTCAGCTTGGCGCGGATGTATACTGCGCGCCGAAAGGAGCTAAACCTTATGTCAACACTTACTGCTGAAAATATTCTGACCCTGATTGACGAATTACCTGCCGTTGAACAGAACAGGTTTCGTCAACTCTGGGACGCACCGACTACGCCCGACGAAACAACCAATGGTCATTCGCACAAGAAGCAACTTGACAAGCGAATCCCACCGATTGCTAGCCCCGAAGAAATGGAACTCGGCATGGTTTCTATTCGCTGGGTTACGCAACACGGTCGAGAGTACAAAAATCAATGGGTCGCTCTCGAAGGGGATCGCTTAATCGCTGCCGGTCCCGACCACGATGAGGTGTGGAAAGCCTCTCAGTCGGACGGCGCGAAAATGCCCTTCATCACCTTTGTCGAAGATCCCGATAACATCACCCACATCATCTGGACATGAATACTCAACTCACCTTTACCGAATCGTTGGTTTACCCTGACCACCCTGCGGGCATCGTCATTCCTGTGACACTGGCTTACGCCGGAACTACCATAATCGTGGACGCCAAGATTGATACCGGCGCAGAAGTCTGTCTTTTCTCTCGCCAAGCTGGAGAGAGGGTGGGCTTGTGTATCGAAGCCGGAGAGCCAATCCGTCTCAGTACCTTGACTGGAACGATTGATGCTTTTGGTCACGAGGTCGGATTACATACCGGCAACCTGACTTTTTACAGCACGGTTTATTTCGCCAAACATCACGGCTTGCCGCGCAACCTGTTGGGGCGCATCGGCTGGTTACGCAATATCAAACTTGCCGTCGTTGATTACGACAACACGCTTTACCTGAGCCTTTACTAAAAAAAGATGCGCAGCCCGAACTGAATGTAGCGCGGATTATTCACCGCGCGCAGTTGTCCGAAGCCCGTGTCATAGACCTGCCGCAAGCGATAGAGCTTGAAGCCTTCCAACGTCGTCACATCGAAATTATTCGGCAGCTTCGTCGCAAAGCCTTGCGGCAGCGGCGTGTTGAAAAAGTTCAGCGGTAGCGGCCCGGTCGCCGTAGGCCGTCGCCCATTCACCATCGCGCGAATCGCCGCGAGTTCGGGAATGATCGTGTTGAGCGGGCGGTTTTGTGCGTCTACCGGTTGCAGCGGACGATTGTTCGCCGTCGCCCAGGTGTTGTATTCCGCCGCCGTGAACGGCACGTTGACCGCAGTTTGTGCGACGCCGTTCAACACCAGCGCTTCTGCGACGAACTCGGTCGGCACGTTGTTGGTGAAACCGTTAGAGCCGGAAGCGATGGTGCGGAAGTTCGGATGATTGAAAGCGTTGATCAGATCAATGCGGAAGTTGATGCGGCGCTTGCCGTCGTTGTCGTTGAAAGGGAACTTGAAGTTTTTCTGCAACGAAAAATCGAAGTATTCCTGCATCGGCCCGCGCAATTCGAGCGTACGCGGCGCGTTGCCCAGTGCGCCTCTCGCCGGACGCATGAATGCCGCCGGATTGATGTAAGGCTCACACGGCGTAGCGTTGTCGGATTGAATGCCCGTCGGGCAAGCACGATTCCACAGCGGATTGATAAGCGGTACGCCGGGAACCAGATCAGGGCGCACCGTGCGATTGTTGCCGCCCAAACGATTGGTGTCGGTGAGGTAAGGCAGGAACGGCGTGCCGCCTTGCAAACGCACCACGCCCGAAGTCACCCAACCGCCGATGGTTTGATTCAACACGCCGGGCAAGCTTTTCAGCCAGCGGCCTTTGCTGCCGAAGGGCAAGTCATAAACGAAGGTTGCACTCGCGTTGTGTTTGATGTCGAAGGTCGAGAGCGCGCGATCGGTCTTGCGCGATGCGCCGTAAAAAACGTGGCCTTGCGTTTGGCCGACTTCGGTGATGACGCGCGTGTCGGGGTTCGCGTCTGAAGCATCGTCAATGGATTTGGCAAAAGTGTAATTCGCCGTGAACATCAAGCCGCGACCGACGCGACGCCTTACGTCAACATAAGCCGCGTGGCGAATGCTGTTGGCCGAAGCGTCGAAGAAGCGACTCAAATTAGCGAAGCCCAGATAAGGACTATTCAGATTGCCGCGCGCGACGGTGATCGCGGCGTTGAGCAAGTTGCGGCGTCCGAGCGGATCGGCCACTGCCGTGTCGGCGCTCAGGCCTTGCACTTCGAGCGATTCGACAAAGGCGATGTCGCGCGGATTGATATTCACGAGCGGCATGTAAAGGTGCGTGCCTTTGTTGCCGACGTAAGCCGCTTCGATCACGGTGTTGCGCCAGGGTTCGAGCGAGAACGAAAGATTCCAGCTTTGCGAATAGGGAATCTTGTCGGCGTTCGCTCCGCCGTAATC
>JABFSD010000054.1 GCA_013140935.1 Acidobacteriota bacterium | reverse complement strand
TTCTCGCTGTCATCTTGGTAAGCCCCGACAAGCGCCGTGTCTTCGCTAAGTGCTACCGAGCGGCCGAACTGGTCACCTGCTGCACCGTCGGAAGCGATTAGCTTTTTGACCTGGCCCCAATTGTCGGCTCCGCCCTGATTCCTCTCGAATATATAGGCCGAGCCTTTGAAGCTGTCATCCTGAAAAGCCCCGACGATGACCTTGTCACTACTAGTCGCTACGGAGACTCCGAAGCCGTCATTCGCCACGCCGTCCGAGGCGGTCAGCTTTTTGACCTCGCCCCAGTTATTGGCTCCACCCTTGTTCCGCTCGAAGACGTAGGCTGCGCCTTTGAGGCTGTCATCGCCGTAAGCCCCGACGAGGGCAGTGTCCCCGCTGATCGCCACCGATACGCCGAACTGGTCACCCATCGCGCCGTCCGAGGCGGTCAGCTTCTTGACCTCGCCCCAGAGATCGGTCCCACCCTGATTCCGCGCAAAGACGTAAGCCGAGCCTTTGCCGCTGTCATCGTCGCGAGCCCCAATGATGGCCGTGTCGCCACTAATCACTACGGAGAAGCCGAAGACGTCATTCGTCGCGCCGTCGGAGGCAACGAGCTTTTTGATTTCGGTGAAGAGCGGGTCAATCGTCATCGGATAGACCGCGTTCGCATCATCCACGAGCAGCGAGATTACGCCTGCGCTCACTTCCATCCGGGCGGGCAGCGAGCGCCCAAGCGCATCGTAAGCCGCAAGATGGTCGTAACGCAGCGCCTGCCGCCCGTTGGGAAAGGCGAGCGCGACCGCCTGCCCGCCTTCTTCCAGGCTCGGCTTTAGACCCCCTGTCATGGTCAGCGCCACGCGCAGCGGCTCGTTACCGAACGTCACTCTAAGCCGCTCACTAAATGTGAAGCCCTGCTCGATCCCTTCAGGTTTGTTGACGTACCACTCAGTCAATTGTGGACTGCGGATTGCAGATTGCGGATTCACCGACCGCGTGTATTCAACCCGATTGCCGATGGCGCGCATTGGGCCTTGGGCAACTTGGCTCAGCCGCTTGCCATACCCGACGCCGCGCAGTTTTAGCGCCACTTGCCAGGAAGCCCCGTTGTACGACTCGCGTGGCGTGATCAATATCCCAGTGCGCGAAAAGCTCGCCCGCAGGTTCTGCTCGGAGTTGTTGGCCTGATAAGCCCCGCCCATTGCTGGCATCCATTTAACTTCGTGGCGATCAGCCTCGACCGCAGCCTTGACGCTCTCAAACAGGCCGTGCTGTTTCAGGTAATCAAGCGCGGGTTGGCCCTGCAAACTGGGCATCGGCTCATTCGGCTTGGCCGCAGCGTTCGTGCGGGCCACTGAGTGACCGGCCTGCATCGTCAGCGCGAGGAGCGCCAGTGACAGGGTCAAGAGCGTGTGACGAATTGGCGTAACGATGTGTGTGTAGAGCATGGCAAACCTCTCTGAAAGTCATGCGACTTCACAGTGGCAAACAGATTTTTATTGGAGATTGCGTTGACGGACGCGCCCGCACTTTTCTCAAGGAAGACTTGACAGTAAGGGAAATGCACACGCCATTGCACGGTAAGTGGTAGATCCCAGCGCGTCAACGAGTTGCGAAGAGGCAACGAAGTATTCCGCCTGTCGCAACTTCACTAAGAAAGTGGCTTGCAGCGAGGCTCAAGCGAGAGCCGGATGAAGCATTGCGGGTGTGGCCCGGCTTTTGATTGCTTGGCGGTGTATCGGCGCGCAGCAACCAGCCAAGAAGTGATTTCAAACAATCATCCTTAGAAAATCCGCGTAATCACTAAAGCTGCCGCAAAGTAACCCAACGCTTCGAGCACGCCTGCGCCGACGTTGCGGTCATGTTCGATTTCGTGATCGAGGCGTCCGTTGTGCAAGCTGAAGCCGCCGCCGAGAAACAGCATTTGTACGACGATTTGCCGCACCGGATAAAAACTCACGACCAGCAACAGCATCGCGCCGAAAGAGCGAAACGAACTCGCATAACCGGTGAACGTACCTTCCACGGCGTGTCCGGCCATCATGCCGATGCCTACGACCAGGCCCGCGTAAGCACAGGCGGCTGCAACGTTGCCTTCGTTGAGATGGTGCGCGTCGTTGTAGGAAGTGAGCATGCGAAAGACGTGCGTCAATGCGATCAAGGCCGCCGTACCCGCCAGCCAAAACACGACGGTAGGCGCAAGCGAACCGCCGTCGCCGGTCAACGCGCCGCTGACGATTTCGCTGGCGGCGAAATAGACCGCCGCTGCGATCAAGCCTGCCGCTACGTTGCCCGCGCGAATCTGGGCGTGCAAATCCGTCCCGGTCGCTTTGCTGTATTGCTCGAACGCCAACGCGGTCAAACTCATCGCCACGATGCCGCCGATGCCGTAAGCCGCCGTAGCCGCTACGTCTTGCCAGAACGATTGCGAAGGCGCGCTCAAAATCGGAATTGTGACCTGCACGACGCCGAGCAGGAAGCCACCCAACGCCAGCGCGGCGGCGACGTTGTCGCGTTGAATGAGCGCATCGGTCATGGATTCGCCCAGAATCACGCGATAAATCACGCGAGCGATGATCAACAAAACGACGACGGCTAAAACGACGAAGCCAATAGTTGCCAGTGTCATGTGAGTTCCTCTTTACGGTGAGTTGCGATGGGAGTCATAGGAGTCATAGGAGCGATGAGGATTGAAAGTCCCATCGCTCCTATGGCTCCTATAACTCCCATCAGTCTCATTTTAGGTCTTTCAAAATTTCACGCGCTGCGTTGTAGCCCGGCGCGCCCATCACGCCGCCCCCCGGATGCGTGCCGGAGCCGCATAAATAAAGGCCGCGAATCGGCGTGCGATAATCGGCCCAACCCGCCAACGGACGCATCGAGAACAATTGATCGAGTCCCATATCGCCGTGAAAGATGTTGCCGCCCGTTAAGCCGTATTCGG
>JABFSD010001167.1 GCA_013140935.1 Acidobacteriota bacterium | reverse complement strand
ATTTATTTGCTGCCCCGCTCACGGCGCGGCCCTCACCAGGTCAGCTTGGTCAACTCGGTACGCTGGAATAATCCACCGTTTGCGCGAGTTGTTTTTCCGCTGCTTTCTTTGCTTCTTTATCAGCTTGCGCAATCAAGGCTTCGAGTTTCTTTTTGACTTCGGCGGCAGTGATGACGCCGTTAAAAATCGCTACGATCTTGCCGTCACGTCCGATCAACACGGAGCCAGGCAAGGCTGGGCCTAAACCAAACTTCGCCATATCCTGCGTCGTCGCTCCCAGCCAAACCGGGAAGTTGAGCTTCGCGGTTTTGATGAAGGCGCGCACTTCTTTCAGCGTCTCAGTCGTATCCGCTGTCGCGCCAATCACCTGCAAACCATAAGCAGCGTATTCGTTTTGCAGCGCGACAAGTTCGGGCATCTCTTTCACACACGGCCCGCACCACGTCGCCCAAAAGTTCACCAGCACCGGACGCCCGCGATAAGAACTCAAGCGTTGCTCTGCGCCGAATAAATCTTTGAGCGCGAGTTCGGCTTCGGTGCCGATCAGCTTTTCTGCCGCTTGATTGGCGAGCGCGTTGGCATTACCGCGCGTCGTCAGCGCATCAACTTTAACGAATTGCTTGTCGCCCGCTTGGCGCGTAGCTCCGGTGATTTCGACTTGCTGCGCCATTACGTAGAGCCAGTCTTTGCCGGGCTTTTTATAAGTGCCGTCTTCGAGTTCATAGAGCTTCCACGCCGCGCCGTCTTTGACCGCCAACGTGGCGCTGATGCCTTTCTCTGCGCACGTTTTCGCGCAATCAAGATCGGCCTGCGTACCGTAAGCGACTTTCGTTCGGTCGGCTTCCGTCCAGCAAACCGTGCAAACGACTTGTCCGGTGAGTTTGGTTTGTGCTTGTGCGGTTAGAACCAAAGCAACCAGCAATGCCAAACAACCTGATAAAAAGTTCTTTCTCTCCATCTCTCTGTCTCTCCTTCTTTCCGTCTTTAATAAGCCCACCGCATCAACACCGAACCCGCCGTAAAGCCCGCGCCCACGGCTGCGAACAATACAAGGTCGCCTTTTTTCAACTTGCCGTCATTGATCGCATCATTCATCGCCAGCGGAATCGTCGCCGCCGTCGTATTGCCGTATTTGTGAATGTTCTTGATGACTTTCTCTGGCGGCATGCCCAGCTTGTTCGCCGTCGCGTCAATGATGCGCATATTCGCCTGATGCGAAATGAAACAAGCCAGATCGTCGCCCGTCAGATTATGTTTGGCGAGCATGCCGGTCGAGAGTTCTTCCATCTTGCGCACGGCGAATTTGAAGACGGCCTGACCGTTTTGATGAACGTAATGCATCTTCTGGTTTACGGTTTCGTGCGAAGGCGGATGCAGGCTGCCGCCGCCGGGCATATACAAATTCTCTCCGCCACCGCCGTCAATTTCGTGATGATAGTCAATCAGTCCCAAGTCTTCGCCGTCTTCGGCGGGTTCGAGCAACACCGCACCTGCGCCGTCGCCGAACAGAACCAGCGTCGTGCGGTCTTCGGGATTCAAGATGCTGGTCATCACGTCTGAACCGATCACCAAAACTTTTTTATGCGTACCGTTCTCGATGAATTGCGCGCCGGTCGTCACGGCGTAAAGAAACGACGAACACGCCGCCAGAATGTCAAAGCCCCACGCTTTGTTCGCACGAATCTTGTGCTGAATCACGCACGCCGTCGAAGGAAACATCATATCGGGCGTGACCGTAGAAACGATGATGAGTTCGATGTCGCTGGCTTCGATGCCGCGCTGTTTGAGCGCAGCAATCGCCGCTTGCGCGCCCAGTTCAGACGACGGCACGCCGGGTTCGACCCAGTGGCGTTCGTGAATGCCCGTGCGTTCGACAATCCAGTCGTGATTGGTGGCGACCATCTTTTCGAGGTCGTGATTGGTGACGACGCGCGGCGGAACGTAAGTGCCGAGCGCAGTGATCTTCGCTCTCAGTTTTTTCGTCATTGACTCCTGCTCCAATGCCTCATGGTAAATAAGGCTGTTTATCAGTGCTTTCTACGAACTTGCGCAAGCCCGCTTCGGTCGCGGGGCGCGTGAACAAGTCGCAAAAAATCTCAATCTCTTGTTCCAATTCTGCATACGGAATCGGTTTGATAAATCGTTTGGCCGCCGCGCTCGTCGTGCGGTCGAATTTCTTAACCTGCTCCGCCGTGAAGCGCGCCACTTTCAGCGCATCGCCTTCGCCGACGAGTTGGCTGACCAAACCAACCGCTTGCGCGCGCGCGGCGTTGAGGCTGCGTCCGGTCAGCAACAAATCGCGTACGAGCGCATTGCCCAAGTCGCGCCGCAAACGCGGAATGCCGCCAAAGCCGGGAATCAAACCTAACCGCAATTCGGGAAAACAAAAACGCGCGAGCTTGTCGGCGATGATGAGATCGCAGGTGAGCGCGAGTTCAAAGCCGCCGCCAAAACATACGCCATGCACCGCCGCAATCGTCGTCAGTGGCGAGCCGTCAATGGCATTCATCACCGCGTGAATGCGTTTGAGAAAGTCGCGCACTTGCGGCGCTGCGTTGGCGAATCCCATCGCGTTGGCTTGCGCGTAAAGATCGCGCAAATCCGCGCCCGCCGAAAAGCCTGCTTTCACCGTGCTGTGAATGATGAGCGCGTGCGCCGTGTGTTGCAGCGTCTCGTGCGCCGCGACGAACTGTTCGAGTTCGGCCAACGTTGGCAGCCCGATTTCATTGGCCGGTGCGCGATGCAAGGCCAGTTCGATGCATCCGTCTTTGAGTTCCCACGAGAGCGTTTCGCCGTGAAATTGGTTCATACGTTGAGTTGCGTAATGCCAGCCAGCACTAGCTGGCATTACGCATGGGAGAGCTATTTTTTCCCAAGATACTTGGAAAAGAAGCTTGCGACTTCTGTCCACGCATCTTTCGAT
>JABFSD010000498.1 GCA_013140935.1 Acidobacteriota bacterium | reverse complement strand
ACGTTATCGAAGGCATGCTCGACGCCATCGTCATTATTATTAGTTTGAAACAGTTGCCGCACGCCATCGGTTACGACAAAGATAACGAAGGTTATTTTTTCTTCATTGAAAAAGATACCGGGCATAACACCTTTTCCGCTTTGTATGACGCCGTGAATTATTCTCATCTGGGTGCAATTATTATCACGCTGGTTTCGCTGGCGATTTTAATCGCGTGGATGAAAATTGAGTTTTTGAAAAAAATAAAAATAGTGCCCGGCGCGCTAGTCGCCGTCATTGTGGGCGTAATTCTCAATGAGCTATTCAAAGCGCAAGGTTCTAACCTCGCGATTTCGCAAGAGCATCTGGTGAGTTTGCCGACCGCCAATTCATTTTCAGAATTTCTCGGACAATTTTCCCGTCCGAATTTCGCGGCGATTGCCAATGCCAAGGTCTGGGTTGTCGCCGCCACCATCGCGGCAGTCGCCAGCATCGAGACTTTGTTATGTATCGAAGCTGCCGACAAAATGGATCCGTTAAAGCGATTCACCAACACCAACACCGAGTTAAAAGCGCAAGGCGTAGGCAATTTCCTGAGCGGCTTAATCGGCGGCTTGCCGATGACTTCGGTGATTGTAAGGACTTCAGCGAACGTGAATGCAGGAGCCAGAACCAAGCTCTCTGCTATTGCGCACGGCGTATTTTTAACACTAGCGGTTATCGCTATTCCCTTCATCCTGAACCGCATTCCGCTGGCTTGTCTGGCAGCCGTGTTGTTAGTTACCGGCTATCGCCTCGCCAGTCCGGCGGTTTTCAAACACATGTGGGAAGCAGGCAAATATCAGTTCGCGCCTTTTATCGTCACCGTCGCTGCCGTCGTGTTGACCGACTTGTTAAAAGGCGTAGCGATCGGGTTAGTGGTCAGCATCTTTTTCATCCTGCGCGCTAACATGAGACTGGCCTATTTCTTTAAACGCGAAGATCATCAGGCGGGCGAGACGATTTATATCGATTTGGCGCAGGAAGTTTCGTTTTTGAATAAAGCCGCCATTAAACAGACGCTGGCTGAGTTACCTGAACAAAGTAAAGTTGTTATCAACGCAACGAACTCAGCTTATATTGACCACGATGTTATTCAGCTAATCAGAGATTTTGTTACTTTAGGCTCGAAAGATAAAAATATCGCAGTGAGTTTGATCGGGTTTAGGGATTATTACCGCATGGAATACGCCCAACACGTAAGCTCACATTAACCACCACCACCACCACCAAAAATGAGGTTTGATGTACACCATGAGAACGTTGACGAAAGAATTGCAGGAAAAGATAACTCCCCAAGAAGCGCTGGATATTCTCAAGCGAGGCAATCAGCGATTCGTGAATAACCTGAAAGAGAATCGCAACTTGTTGCAACAGGCTAACGATACGCGCGCCGGGCAATGGCCGTTCGCCGTCATTCTGAGTTGCATCGACAGCCGCACTTCGGCGGAATTGATTTTCGATCAAGGGCTAGGCGATATATTTTCGATTCGCATTGCCGGCAACATCATCAACACCGATATACTCGGCAGCATGGAATTCGCCTGCAAACTTTCAGGCGCTAAGCTAATCGTGGTGCTGGGGCATGATAACTGCGGCGCAATCAAAGGCGCTTGCGATCACGTTGAGATGGGCAATCTAACTGAGTTACTCGCCAAGTTACAACCCGCAGTTTATGAGGAGAAAACGGTAACTAAGGCGGAAGAAAGAAATTCCTCCAATGACAAGTTCGTTGAGAACGTGACACTGCTCAACATGAAGCGTTCCGTCAAATCCATCGTCAGCCGAAGCTATATTCTGGAACAGATGGTGGAAAAGGGTGAGATTGACATCATCGGTGCTATCCACAACCTTGAGTCCGGCGTAGTGCAATTTTATGAGGACGCTTATGTCGCCAATAAAAAAGATGTAACCGCCAGCTTGTCGGAAAAAAAAGATTTAGCGGCAAAAGCCAAAGCCTGACGAAGGCGAGAACCTGAAAATGAATGTTGCGGAATCGGTAAAACGGGCAGAGACCTTTTCTGAGACAGAACACGTGCGTCACGTCGTGACCCACGTGGCGCATTACCTGCCCGTGCAAGGCCCGATTGGCGTGTTTATCCATCACAACACGCTGCATGCCTTTCAACACCTGCCGTTTGAGGAAGCCGTGCAACAGGCTGCGCGGCTGTTCGGCACCGAACCTTTCATGACCGAAGCGGCGTTTCGCAAAGAGTTCGCCGCCCGCCGCATTCGCGCCCAAGACCTTGACGTAGTCTTGGCACGCGAAGCCGATGCCGAAATTCTGCCCAGCCAACTAAGCCGCACTCAATTGCGCCGCCTGCTGCTCGACCCGGGCTTGCGCAACATCACCGCTGAAAATTTTGAATGGCAGATGGATGACAACGATCTGCTTGCTCGCTTTCGCGCTGATTTGTCAGCCGCCGAACGGCAAGCCTTATCGAATGGCAAAACCGAAAGCCAAGCGATGCGCGAACTTTTCGCCGCCTGCTTTCATCGTTTGCCCAAAACACCATCGAGCGAATCGGTTATTTCGGCGCGTCCACGTGATGCAGTGCTAACTCGCGCTGGCGTTGACACTGACGAAACCATCAATGCGTGGCTCATTCGATTGTGCGGCGCGTTTTTCGATCAGGGCTTGGCTTACTGGACGATGCCGCTGCGCGAAAAAGGTTTTTATGCGGCGGTGCGCGCGCTGCTCGGTCAGTTTGGCTGGCTGCCGCCCGCGTTGTTGTCGGGCGTCAATCAAGCCTTTCAATCACAAGCCGCGAAACACAAATCGGCGGAACAAGTCGTGGCCGACGCACTGCATAAATTCGGCGCGTCGCCTGATGAGTATGAATCCGTGCTGACAGCAGAACTCTTGGCGCTGCCGGGCTGGGCAGGCTTGATGCGCAAGCTCGAAAC
>JABFSD010000197.1 GCA_013140935.1 Acidobacteriota bacterium | reverse complement strand
GACGGTTGGCTGTCGCCTCGTAACGAATCGCTGAAGGCCGAAGGCAATGCGCCGAAGGGCTACAACCTGGTTGACGGCGATCCGCTGCCGCCGTTCAAGCTCGCCGATGAAGACGATGTGGCATTGTGGTCTTTGCTCGTATCTGACAAGCCGATTAAGGCCAAAGCGGGCGAAGCAAAACCGGCGGCATCAGGTGCGAATGAGCCGACGTTAAAAGACGTTCTCAGTAACTTTGTGCGTGACGAAGAAGGCAGCTTTTCAGCGGCGAATCTGGCGCAAGGCGTTTCAGACTTCCTCTCGCCAGTTCGTGACACGACGCAACACGCCAATGAGCCGACCCGCTGGCTGAATGACATTCGCAGTGTGGTGGCGGCTGGCACTCGATCAAAGAAACTCACGCCAACCCAAGCCGCCGACGCTTTGCAGATTGCTCGTGATGGATTGGCGGCGCTCAACGCTGGCGACGGAGCCGAATACATTCGGCAACGGGCGCGCGCTGTCGAAGCCTTGTCAGCCAAAATGTCGCTGGGTGAAAAAGCGCGCGACGTAATCAATTTGCCACGCGCTTTGCTCAGTTCAATCGATCTCAGTTTTCCTTTTCGTCAAGGCGCGGTCGGTTTGCTTAATTTAAACAACGTTTCACCGCGCCGGGCGCTGGCACGGGCGACGGAGTTCCGCGATATGTTCACGGCGGCGGCTTCGCAGCGTGGCTTTGATGACATCCGGGCGGAGTTGCGCGGCCACCCGCGTGCGCCGTTGGCCGAAGCCTCCGGGCTTTACTCTGCGACCGGTTCGGCGCTTTCAATCAACAGCCGACTGATTGATCGTGAGGAAAGTTTTGCTTCAACGGTAGCCGAAAAGCTGCCCGTCATCGGGCGCGGCGTGAAGGTGTCAGAACGCGCGTTCACAGCAGCGGGCGACTTGCAACGGCTGCACTTGTTTGACGGTTTCGCCAAGCAACTTGAGGGGCGTGGTGTGAAGTTTGATCAGAATCCGAAGGCGTACCAGGACATTGCTAATTACGTGAACGCGATGACCGGACGCGGGCGAATCCACGACAAGCTGAAGTCGCTTGAACCGGTGTTGAACGGTGCGTTGTTCTCGCCGAAGTTTCTGGCGAGTCGGCTTCAGGTACTCAACCCGATGACCTATGCACGAATGGAGCCGGAAGCGCGGCGCATCGCGTTGAAAGAAGTCGCGGGCTTTGCCGGTGCAGTCACGACCGTGCTGGGGCTGGCTGCGGCATCCGGGGCCGAAGTCGGGCTAGACCCTGATTCCGCCGATTTCGCCAAGATCAAATTCGGCAATACACGCTATGACGTACTCGGCGGGCTGCAACAGCCGATGGTGTTTATGTTCCGTGAAGGCCAAGCTCTCTATCGTCGGCAAGCCGGTGAGAAACTCAGCGAATATCAAACGCCTGGCGCTATTGCCGAACGATTCGCCCGCACAAAGGCGAGTCCGGCGGCGGGCTTCGCTTACGACGCGGCAGTCAAAAACGCGAACTTCACCGGCTGGTGGAACTCGAAAGAACCGTTTGATTACGGCGAAGGCGTAGGCAGTCTTATTGCTCCCTTGTTTGTGCGTGACCTTTATCAAGCCATCGAAGCCGAAGGGCTGGCCGGACTGTTCAAGACGCTGCCCGCTGGCTTGGGTGTCGGCGTGGCGACTTACGGCGACAAGCCGAAGGCGACGGAAAAGCCGACCCCCAAAACGAAAGCGGAAAAGCGAAAACAGGAAGATGACGAAGGGAAGTTCTGGTATCCGCAAGGCGGTGGACGCAAACCGTGGCCGCCGCCGCATATGCTGCCGTCACCACCACCGCAATAACGCATCTTCCTGCCGACGCTTCACGGGCGCGCGGGCGTCGGCGGGAATGAATGCAATACTCAGGATGTGCCGAACGGCAAACGCAACAAAGGCGATTCTGAGCGAAATCAGAGAACTTGGAGAAAACGATGTCGAAACCATGTAGTGTTTGCACCCATCCGAACGTTGAGGCGATCAATGCCAAATTGCTGCAAAACCTGTCTTATCGGGAAATAACGGAACGATTCAAACTCTCGAAATCGGCGATGAGTCGGCATGTAACTGGCTGCGTTGCTGACTTTTTGGATGCCGGACGCGAAGCCGCTGCCATCAAACAAGCCGTTATCACAGAAGAATCCGTCACGGAAATGTGGCAGAAAATCAAACGACTGGTTGACGTGGCAGACGCCTGGCTGACTGACCCGAACGACCCAACGCGGTACACGCTGGATGCGCGCGCCGAACAAACGTCGGTAATTTATCAGGATGCAACAGACCTGGGCGAAGACGGCAAACCGAAGGCGAAACGCGCCGATTTGCAAGAACTGCTTGACCGGCTGGCCGCTGGCGGCACCAACGTTGCCAAAGTGAAATTGCCGCGCGTGGATTATCCGAAAGTCATGCTCGATGCGGCACGCGACGGAGCGAAATTCTTAGAATTGCTGGCGAAACTGCGCGGCGAATTCACGAGACCGAAAGAGAATCTGATTCCACTTCAGGAAAAGATTGATTGGCTGGTGAAAGAGCATGGCTATACGCAGCAAGGCGCGCTGACTCAATTGAAAGAGTGGGGCCAAGATTCATAACCTTGCCCTTCCCTCAAACGACGAAAGGCCAGCTTTTGACGGGCTGGCCTTTCGTGCGTCTGGTTGTCGCGGTTGCGTCAACTTCCTTTCTCTCGTTCCCGTTCGGCAATCCAGTCGGTCAACGCCGTCGCCAGCGCATCAGGTGCGCGATGCTTTCGGCGTAGCTCTTTGTATGTCTCAAAGCTCAAATGCGCGACGTAAGCCTGCCTCTGTTTTCCATCACCATCTGTCCAGCGACGGCGGCAAGCCCAGCCGCTGCTATCAGTGCGGAAGCCGTACCCTTTAAGTTGCGGTGGCTTAATGTTTTGCAG
>JABFSD010000259.1 GCA_013140935.1 Acidobacteriota bacterium | reverse complement strand
AGCGTGAGCGCCTGATTTAAAGCCGCCAAGCACTCATCAACATCTTCTTTGCGGGGCTCCGCTTCAGCGAGTCTATCGCGTTCAATCTTGCCTATCAGCGCCGCCCCTAAATCAGCATGAAGTTTCGCCACTTGCGGGGCCAGCGATTTCCCCTCACGCAATTGAAGGATCGCTTTGTCGAATTCTTTTTGCGTAACATAGTACTGACCTAGCGCGTGCAAATATTGTGGATCTGAACGCTTCGCTTCACCGCCCAATAAAAGTTGTTTGGCGCGGTCGAGCGCCACCACGTCCTGCCCGGGCGCTTCCTCCCGCCCTCCTTTAAGCTGAACCGGAGGGACATAAGGCGCATAATTAAATCCTGCGAGGCGCGCTTCAATAGGACGCTCATGCGGGAAAGCCTGCGCTAATTGCTGCCGCCCTCGATCAATCGGCGATAAAGCAAAATAAAACCGCCAAGCTCCGATTCCAACGGCGCAAGCCAGCAAAACCGCCGTCACGAATTGCCAACGAAGAGGCGTCCCCCTACCCCACCAATTCCATGGGGGGCGAAGCGCGTTCGGATCTGGCTTTTCGGTGGGCGTGCGCTGTGCTGCGTAATGTTGCATGGCTATTGTTAATGCGAGTTGTCCGCGTCGCTGTGGCGTCAGCAGGAAATATCGCTCAAAGGCTTCACGCTCTGACCTGCTTAGGATTCCGCCTGCGTAAGCCTCGATCAGTTCGGCCTCAACGAGGTCGCAATGCGCGATAAAGTCATCCTCTGCCAGCAACCGATGTTCTACGGCTTCCAGCAGTTCGGGCTGGCGTTGCAAATCTCCCAGCAGATAGCGCCGAATTAACTTGTCATCTTCTACGTTTAACAGCATCTCGAATACTTCCAATGCAACTGGCTACCCACATTTCTATAAGGGCGGCCCGGCCAATTCATTACAACGGTTCAGCCGAGTGGCAAACAATCCGTCACGCATTTTTGCAGGCTGCCTCGAATGCGATATACCTGCACACGCAATAAGTTGAGGGACAGCCCGAATTGATCGGCGAGTTGCTTACGCCCGTCAATTTTTGCCTGCTTGTTGTTTTGGTAATAAGCGAGTATCAACTCGCGGTTAGCCGTCGGCAGGGTTTGCAGGCAATGATCCAGGCAATGAAAGCGGTCTTCGCGGTACTCTTCGGTCAAACTTTGCACGGCATCAGGCCAATCTTCAGCCCGGCCTTCAGCCCAGTCTTCGGGCAGTTGCTCCCCCCGCTTTTTGGCGTAAGTTTCAGCATATTCCAGATAAAGATGGCTGACGACCGCATGGAAATACGGAATCGGTTTGATCTCGCCGGGGTTTTCCGCCACGGCGACGCGGCGCACCACGCGGTCAATGGCTTCGTCAGCCAACTCTTCGGCGGCGCAACAGCCGCGCCGCTCCAGCCAGCCAATCACCCGCCGCCGCAAGGCTTCATATTCATGCGCCGCTTGCTCCGCCTCTGGGTGAAGCCAAGCTAAAAACCGCTTGAAGGCGTCAGGGGAGATGTCCATTCAATAAAATTTTCGCGGGCAGACAATCCGCATCCGCCGTAATTCCGCTTGTGTAATAAATATATGCTACCCACAAGGAGATTGTGGTGATTATGGGTGGCGCGATTATATGTGGAGGCAGGGGCTTGTCAAAAAGCCGGATTTACCTACGCGAACGGTACTCGCTGTCGCGTTCTCTCACACGCTGACAAAAAAATTCGCCCCAGCTTGTAACGTTTCGACCCCCTCGCCCTTTTACCAGTGAATGCCAGTTTTCGGGTAGCAATCGTTCCGCCACGAAAAAAAGTTGTGCGCATCCGTAATGTTTCAGCCGCATTGCCCTTTAGTAATTGCAAGCCAGTTATCGTCAGTTATCTCGCCAGTTATCTCGTCAGTTAGGGACGACCAAAGCCCGATGCTCAGATTGTCGGGATGTTTTTTACGGTCGAGTTATTCGACTTGCTGAAAAGAAAGATTCTCATGCCTAGGGCTTATGCCAAAAAATTAGCGGCGGTGGCGCAGGGCCAATGCGACAAATATCGTGGCACCACGAACACGATCCGTTATGGGCGGCGCAGATCAAAAAATATTGGGAAGCCCTCGGCCTGGGGTTCCCCGGCGTTGACACACACTGGTCGGCAGTTTTTGTAGTCTGGTGTGTGTCAACTGCCAGGGCCATGAATAGCGAATTCAAATTCTCTGCCCGCCATTCCGAGTTCGTCCATTGGGCGATCAAAAACGCCGATGTCGGCACAGGATTATTTCGCGGCTGCGATATTGCAGGCTACGCACCGCAACTTTAGTGTCATTCAAAACTTGAAGTAAACGACGAAACGATATTCAGGCCAAGCAAAAAGCTAGACCGTCTTTCAGTAGCGGTTACGGTGGCCTGTTAGGTTGCCGATCATTCAAGGGCTTCCCTCTGCTTGAAACGAACGCATTGCCAGGTCGTCGGCAACCTAACAGGCCACCGCATACGCCACTGAAAAACGGAATAACAAATAACACTGCGTCCAATGCCTCTTATCAAAAAGCCAGTCATGGCGCAGTAACACAATGGAGGTACAACTATGGCGAGTAAGAAATCAACCAGCAAAAAAACCACGAAAGCCACCAAAGCGCCGCGCCGACGCGCGGCAGCCAGCAGCAAACAACCAGAAAACGGCCTGCGAATGTTTGCGCTGCACGCCACTGAGTCAACCGACAAATCCCCTTTGCGTGCCATGCGGAATGCCCGCGCGGGCTTTGCGGGCTTCGCCATGGTGGGTGACGCAGGGTTGGCCGCGCTCGACCCGGAATCCGCAGCCTTCCAGCATCTGCAACAAGCGCTGGCAAGTGACGCGCTGCCGCGTTTTACCAACCCGGAAGTCGCAGGAACCAGCAGTGAATTCAAAAGTCTGGGTACCGAAACGCTGCCGTTGAC
>JABFSD010000343.1 GCA_013140935.1 Acidobacteriota bacterium | reverse complement strand
ACCTAATAGTTTTGCTTGAGGAGAAAATATTATGCCTAGCACGTTTCGCATTTTAATTGTCGAAGACATTAAAAATACGCTCGAACAACTTTTTGATTTAATTACTATGGATTTTCCTGATTCTCAAATAGACCAAGCTGCCACGGTAAGGGAGGCGTTGGAATGGGCGGGGAAAGCCGAAACTGAAGGTTGGGAATACGACGCGGTTATCCTGGATTTCCGGCTTCCGTTGGATAAAGGCGAGCATCCCGAAGGCTCGGAAGTGCTTTGCCGCCACATTCAGCAGAAGATGCCGCATGCCTTTATTGCACACATTACTTCTCATCCCAACGATAAAGTCGTGAAAGAACACATGGTGCAAATGCATCGCGAGCAGGTTGGTTACAGTGCGATTGATCTCTCTAAGCTGGAAGTGATCTGGCCTGAGAAGCTGCTTAAAAAATTAAAGGAATTCCTGAAAGGCCAAAGCCTTGAAACACGCTTGAAAGCGGTTTTCCCTGAAGCCTTGGCGGCTCGCGCAGGAATGGGACGTGACCGGGTTCGTGCCGCGGGCGGCATCACACATCAACTGGCCGGGTTATCACGCGATATTATTGACTTCTGGCCGGACTTGAATGATAAGACCAAAGAGTTGATTCGACAATTTTTCGTAGTAAAAGAAGACGGAAAATCCGTCACCGTTAGTCTAAAATAAAAACTCGAGGTGTTTGCCAGCGCATCTGCATTCCTTAGCCCCAAGGTTGCTTGCCGCGTTTGCCTAACCTCTATGGGTAACATCAGGAAGGCCCGCTCATGAGTGACAAGCCCAAAGTCTTTCTTAGTTATGCACGCGAAGACAGCGAGCCGGTAAGAAAAATCTTTCGATACCTTAGCGACCAAGGGTTTCGCCCCTGGATGGATACCGAAAGACTGCCCGGCGGCGTAGCCTGGTGGAAAGATATTCAACATGCCATCAAACAATCAGATTTTTTCGTTATCTGCCTCTCCCCACGTTCCGTTGCCAAGCTGGCAACGAGAAAACGCAACTTCCTTAAGCAAGAAGTTGAAATTGCGCTGAAGATACAAAACGCAACAAACCTTGAAATTGAAAAACAGGAAGACCGTATCGGCGAAATAACGAATGAATTAGCTGAATTAGCACGCCAATCGTCCAAACCAAGTAAAGCGTCGCTTAAAACGAAAAACAAAGAATTCCAGAAAGCAATACGCAGATTGGCTGAAAAAAAGGGGGAAGCAATCTTTGTCATCCCCATAAGGCTCGCTGATTGTGAGCTTCCCAAAGAGCTAAAAATGTATCAGGCAGTTGATTGCTCCGATTTGGTTGCTATGCGTAACTGCCTCAAGGCGATGCTAAAAGAAAAGAAGAAACGCAACAAGCTCAAAGCTAAAGGCATTAAATATTAGCGACTCGCCAGATAAATCATTTTTGTGATTACAGGGATGATAAACAAGACTTACAGGAGGCTGCTACAAAGAT
This sequence comes from Acidobacteriota bacterium, assembly GCA_013140935.1. Taxonomy (GTDB): domain Bacteria; phylum Acidobacteriota; class Blastocatellia; order RBC074; family RBC074; genus JACPYM01. The sequence continues at coordinate 7,803 of JABFSD010000343.1, read as the reverse complement.
GAAATGGTTCAGCGAAATCAAAGACCTCTTACGGCTCGAAGCGAAATCCAAAAATTTTATTGTTCATTTTGGGCTTCGTAACCCTCCGACAGGTGTTGGACTGGGTGCCCACGGTGTGCGTGACCGCACGATTATCCAGACTTATCTGTACGCGCTGGAACGCCTTTACCAAAACCTAACTGCGGCCCCCTGGTCGCGCCCTCGTCCGGCAGTCGGCGATGCCGGGCTCATCGAAGTTTACGTCTTCGATATCTCTGAACTGGCAGTAGCAGATGGCAGCCCCTTCACCTCAATAACGGAGCAGGGGAAAGCCTATATTTGCCTGCCCGCCGGAAGTTTTGAACCTTCGCCACAAGCTGAGTTGCATCGCGCCGCCGCAGAAGCCATTCATGAAGCCACGCACGTTTTCAATCATCAAAAACGTCCTCTGGGCGACCTGCAATCACGTCCATGGGAATGGGTGGACGAAGCATTGGCTGTTTTAATGGAAATTACTCTTATTCCTGGCAACCAGGATCACTTTCGCTTTCTGAAAAACTGGGTAGAAATGCCGGAAGTCTCCCTTGATAACTGGGGGGCGCGGTATCAAGCGGGTCTATTTGCATACTATCTGGAAAAAAAAGTGCCGGGTTTTTTGAATCGGGTTTGGCAGCAGGCAATACCCGAAGACTCGCCATTGGAGGCGATGAAGCGGTTAGCGCCTGCGGGAGAAATATTTCTCTCTCACCTGCCTGATGAGACCGACCTCTTTGCCTCGGGTTATTGCCTTGATTCATATTTTTTATGGGATCACAGCAATGATTGGTGCGCACCAGAGTTACGCGCGCGTTTTGGCGAACGCGCAGTGAGCGAGAGCTTTATCATCCGCCCAGGGCAGGTCGAGAGATCAATTGATTGGGAACTCGACCACCTGGCTTGCCGCTATTTCCGCATCGCGTTGAAGGGCGAAGTCAAAAGATTGCAAATAGAAGTACAAGTGGAGGCGCGCTACGAGGCGGGGAAAATCTCTAACCCTCCTCGGATAAAAGCTGAGTTAGCAGTTGTCACTGATGAAATGCGGCCGGGCGATCCAATAAGGCCATTGCGCCCTTCACCTATTACAAAAGAAAAAGAACTTATGCGGTTAGTGCTTGAAGTAGATGTAGCGGGGCTTGACTACGACAAAGCCGATCACTTGGTGCTTGTTGTCAGCAATTGCGGCACGCGGACAGCAACGGTCAAACGCGATGTGCCGCACGACGACAACCGCAAGTTCTGTGTCAGAGTGACAGCTACCTAAAAAAAACTTGATTGAAATTTGACTTGCGCGATATTCCTCAGTCGGCTTGTTTTTCCCAATTTTCTTTTCTGCTTGAGCAGGCACGTACTTTGCTGTACGAGGCTGTTACGGCAATGGAACTAAGCGCACTCTTTCAACAACTTTTCATCGCGCTCGGCCTCGGCCTGCTCGTAGGCTTGCAACGTGAGAGTGCCGCTTCGCCATTGGCGGGCGTGCGGACGTTTCCGCTCGTGACGATTCTCGGCGCGGTCAGTGCGTTGCTCGCGCAAGCGTTCGGCGGGTGGCTGCTGGCGGCTGCGTTCCTTGCGTTGGCGGCGTTGATCTTTAGCGCCAAGCTTGCCGAACAAAAACGCAAACATCCTGATTTAGGAATCACTACGGAAGCGGCGTTGCTGTTGATGTTCGCGGTCGGCGCATACCTCATCGTAGGCCAGCGTCCCATCGCCATTGCCATCGGCGGAGGCACGGCGGTGCTGTTGCATTTCAAGGGGGAGTTGCACGGTCTCGTAGGCCGTCTCGGCGCAACCGATCTCAAGGCGATCATGCAATTCGCCCTGATTTCATTGGTGATTTTGCCGGTGCTGCCCAATCGCACTTATGGCCCTTATGCCGTCATCAATCCGCGCCACGTTTGGTATATGGTCGTCTTGATTGTCGGCATCAGTCTGGGCGGTTACATCGTGTATAAATTTTTCGGCCAGCGCGCGGGGTTGGTGTTAGGCGGATTGTTGGGCGGATTGATTTCGAGTACGGCGACGACGGTGAGTTATGCGCGGCGCACCAAAGAAACACCCGCCAGCGTTCATCACGCCGCCATCGTGATTCTGATTGCTTCAACCATTGTGTTTGCGCGGCTGTTGTTGGAGATGTTCGCCGTTGCGCCTGCGTTTTTCGTCACGGCTTTACGTCCGTTCGCGGTCGTGCTGTTTGTTTTTCTGTTGTTGTCGGCGTGGCTTTACTTCCGTCATCGGCAGGAAGCGATTGCGATGCCCGAACAGGAAAATCCATCTGAACTGAAATCGGCGCTGTTTTTCGGCGTGCTTTACGCTGCGGTGTTGTTCGCTGCCGCCGCCGTGAAAGAACGCTTCGGCAGCAGCGGGCTTTATGTCGTCGCCGCCATCTCAGGCTTGACCGACGTAGACGCGATTACGCTTTCTACGGCACAACTGGTCAGGAACGAGCGCCTCGATGCCGCGCACGGCTGGCGCGTCGTGATGGTCGCGGCGCTGTCGAACTTGCTCTTCAAAGCCGCAGCCATCGCGGCGCTCGGCCATCGCCGCTTGCTGATGCACGTTGCGACGGCTTACGGCATCGCGTTGTTGATTGGATTGGGCCTGCTTTTTTATTGGCCGTAAACGTGCATAACCACCAACTGATAGTCTTTGAAGAATTGGTTTAACGACAACACCCATTCAGCCACGGGGGACACGGGGTTCACGGGGAGAATCTAAACCTGTTGATTGTCCCTGTGATCCCCGTGTCCCCCGTGGCTGTGACTGTTCTGTTACGTCAGATTTCAGAGGCCATCGGACGTGGAGTACGAACGAGGAGTTTTCATTGCCTTCATTCGCTGATTACAACCAAGACATTTTGTTGCGCGACGGCGCGCTGTTGCGGATGCGCGCGCTGCAACGCGAAGACCGCACGGCGTTGGAAGAACTATTTCAACGCTGTTCGCCTGACTCGATTCGCTTTCGGTTTTTGTTTCCGTTGAAAGCACTCAGCAACGACATGCTCAACCTGTTGACGGACGTGAACGACACTTCGCGCGTAGCCCTCGCCGTCTTGCATGGCACGGGCGCTGACGAACGCATCGTCGCCGTCGGACGTTATTTCGCGCAGGAAAAACGTCCGCACGTCGCCGAAGTTTCTTTCCTCGTCGAAGACGCCTGGCAGCGGCGCGGCATCGGTTCGCGCTTGTTGGATGCACTGGCCGACATCGCGCGTACGCACGGCATCACGCGCTTTGCGGCGGACGTGCTGGCTGACAATCGCACAATGCTGTCGGTGTTTCGCAAGGCGGGTTATGCGTTGTCGGCTACGACAAGCTATGGCGTAACGCATCTTGAATTCCCCATCGCATACAACGAAATCGCCGCCGCGCGCCAGGCCGCACAAGAGGCCGAAGTCGAACGCGTTACCTTGCCGCCTCAGTTCGAGCCAGTTCCAGATTGACGCGGCTCAACAGCCACAGCCCGCTGGCAAACAATACCAACAGCGAAAGAATGTCGAGGCGATATTGGCCGGTGAACTGATAGGCCAGTCCGAACAGCAGCGGCCCCAGCCAACTCGCGCCTTTGTCGGTGATTTCGTAAAAGCTGAAATACTCGGCTTCGTGTCCGGCGGGAATCATTTGCGTGAACAACGAACGACTCAGAGCTTGAGTGCCGCCCAACACCAAAGCGATCACTACGCCTAAGCCAAAAAACTGGCGAGACGTGTGCAAGAAACCGTAAAGATAAAACAGCGCAGTCATCCAGATCAGCAGGCTCCACATCACGGCGCGTTTGGCTCCGACGGCTTTGGCGATGGCGTTAAAAAGCAGGCTGCCGCCGAAGGCTACGAATTGCACGAGCAAGATCACTTGCGTCAGCGTAGCGATAGACAGTCCTAACTCTTCCTGTCCGAATTGCGCCGAGAGCGTGATGACGGTTTGCACTCCGTCGTTGAAAAGCAGATAGGCCAACAAAAAGCGCAACGTGTGCGGCGTCGTGCGCAAGCGGGCGAACGTACCGCGCAAACGTTGAAAGCCTACGATGAGATGAGACGTTTCGTTTTGTGTTGACGGGCGGTTTCGTAACGTCGCCAGCGGAATCAGCGTGAACACCGCCCACCATACGCCTGCCGAAGCGAGGCTGATGCGAATCGCTTTTTCCGTAGTCATTCCCCAGCTTTCGGCTTGGGTGACGAGCAAGAGATTGAGGGCGAGCAATACGCCACCGCCGAGATAACCGATGGCCCAGCCGATTGAAGATACGCGGTCGCGTTCATCAGGCGCGGCGATTTCGGGCAGGAAGGCGTTGTAAAAAACGATGGACGGGTGATAGGCCAGCATCGCCAATACAAACAGTGCGCCGCCCGCCAGATAGTGCGCGCCTTGCACGTAATACATTGCGATGGTGGCAATGGCTCCGACATAAGCGGTCACGCTGAGCAATTCGCGTTTGCGTTGCGTTTGATCGGCGATGGCTCCTACGACGGGTAGCACCAGCACTTGCACGGCGATAGAAAGAGCTACGAGATAAGGGAAATACGCTCCGGCGCGCACGGGCAAGCCGAGCGGATAAACATAGCCTTCGGCATCGGCAGCGGCTTTGGTGACGACCGTCAGCCACGGCCCGAAAAACACCGTCACGACGCTGGTATAAAACGCCGAGTTCGCCCAGTCATAAAAATACCAACCGCATTGCGCGCGCGTGGTTTTCATATTCGCTGATAACAACAAGCCGCGTGCCGTCTTCAACGTGCGAATTATTGCGCAGTTCGTTGCGGATTTTTCACCGCAGAATTAGACAGGATTGACAGGATTTTCAGGATTCACAGGATTAGGAGTATTGCTGAAATGCCTATGGTTATTGGTGAATCCAGTCAATCCTGAAAATCCTGTGAATCCTGTCTAATTCTGTTGGCATCGGTTTTGCACTCATCACAGCGGAGGTGAGTTATGAAAGTTCTCGTTGCAGTAGACGGTTCGGAATCAAGCAAAGCCGCAGTGGCTTCGGTCGCCGCGCGTCCGTGGCCTGCGGGTACGGAAATCAAAATTCTGGCGGTTGCTGAATTGCACATTATGCCTACGCCGGAATTCGGAATGTTACCTGCGAGTTATTACGAACAGGCGGCTGAGGCTGCGCACGAACTGGCAGCGGCGGCGATTAAGTCGGCGGCGGACATTATTCAACAGCGAACTACGGCGGGCTTGACGGTTTCGACTGACACCAAGACGGGCTTCGCCAAGTCGGTCATTCTCGATGAAGCCGAGCGTTGGGGCGCTGACCTCGTCGTAGTCGGTTCGCACGGATACAAAGGCGTGCAACGCTTCTTGTTGGGTTCGGTGTCGGCGGCAATCGCTGCGCACGCGCCGTGTTCGGTCGAAATCGTTCGTGTGAAAAAGTGAGGCTGCGATGGCACGCATCGTCATATTGGGCGGCGGTTTCGCAGGCGTCGTCGCCGCCGAATCGCTCGCGCAAAAGCTGGACAAAGAACACGAGATTACGTTGATTGCGCGGCAACGCGAATTCACGTTTTATCCAGACTTGGTGCGGCTGGCCTTCGGGCAGTGTCGCACCGAAGACGTGTTCTTTGATCTCGAAGGCGCGCTGCTGGCGCAACGCATTCGCTTCATTCAAGCTGAAATCATTGCACCTGATCCGTTAAACGATACGGTGATGATTCGAGAGAACGGTCATGAACGTCACGTGCCTTACGATTTTCTGGTGATGGCGTTGGGGCGACGGTTGGCGATTGAAGAGGTCAAAGGCTTTCAACAGCACGCCCATCATTTGCTTTCGGTCGGAGCGGCGTTGCGCTTTGGCGAAGCGGTCAAGAACTTCAAAGCGGGGCACGCGATTATCGGCGCGTGCCCCGAAACTCGTTTGGCCGTACCTGTCTTTGAAACGGCTTTCGCACTTGACCGCGCGTTGAGCGAACGCGGCGAACGCAAAGCTGTCAACATCTCACTCGTGCTGCCCGAAAAATTCAGCGCCAATCTCGGCGGCGAAGAATTGGCTTCGGCTTTGCAGAAAGCTCTCGCCTTGCACGAGATCAACGTCGTGACTGATTTCCCCATTGATCTCATCAGCGAAAAAGAAATCTGGGCGCGCGACAATCGGCGTATGCCTTATGACCTGTTGATGTTGTTGCCTCCTTTCGCTGGCCCTGATGAAGCAGCCTATCGCGGCCTTACTGACGAAACCGGTTTCATCCAAGTCGGTTGGGACATGAAAGTGCGCGGCGCGCGCAATGTTTACGCCGCTGGCGATTGCGTCAGTTTGCTGGGGCCGAAGATGGGACACCTCGCCGTCTTGCAAGGCGAAATCGTCGCCGCCAATCTCGCCGCCGAAATTGCAGGCCGTCAGCCCGAAGCCCGCTACGAACACGAGATCGAACTCATCATCAACGAAGGCGGAAACGATTCGCTTTATCTGCACAAAGAACTCTGGACGGGCGCTCCGCCAGTCATGCATCAAGGCCGGTTCTGGAGTTGGGCGAAACAAATTCACTCGCATTATTGGACGCGCCAGCATCAACTCAACCCGATCAGCAAAGCTCGTTCGTAGCCGATGCGGTACAGGGAGCGGTAGCGACCTGGTACATCCCAATCGTGCGCTGCTTCGCGTGATTTCTCGCAACTCCACGAAAGTTTCCGCAAAATACAAAGGAAAACGGCTGAAAGTTCGCAGCTTTCTGCTGGCACATCGCTTGCTGAATTCCATAACGAAACATCCGATTCAACCCTGAAAGGAAGGAACCGTTATGACTTACAAAAGTGACGAACAGATCAAGCAGGAAGTAGAGCGTGAGTTGCGTTGGGATACGCGCGTGACAGACACCGAAGTCGGCGTGACCGTACACAAAGGTGCAGTCACACTGACAGGCACGATTGACAGCTACGCGAAAAAGCTGGCGGCGCAAGAAGCGGCGCATCGCGTACACGGTGTGCTGGATGTGGCGAACGATATGGAAGTGAAGTTGCCCGGCACGATTCGCCGCAACGACACCGAGGTCGCGCAAGCCGTGCGGCGTGCGCTCGAATGGGATGCGCTCGTACCCGATGAACGCATTCATTCGACGGTGACGGATGGTTTCGTCACGCTCACCGGCAACGTAGACAACATGCGCGAACGCAATGACGCCGAGCGCGTAGTGCGTTATCTGTTGGGCGTGCGCGGAGTTCACAACCAACTCATTGTGGTCGAGAAAAACATCAAGCCTTATGAAGTGCGCGAAGTGATCGAAGACGCCCTTGAGCGCCGCGCCGACCGCGCCGCCAAACACATTGATGTCGCGGTGAACGAAGGCGCGGTGACCTTGACAGGGACGGTGCGCAACTGGGCGGAAAAGCGCGCGGTCTTGGGCGCAGTGAGCCATACGCCGGGCATTGCGACGGTGCGCGATCATTTGCGCGTTGATCCCTATAACTTGGCGGCGGCTCGATAACGCGCCGTCCCATTCAAAACGGGTCGCTGGTTTGTCGCTGCTATTCGAGGGGGATGGCGGCGGCGAAGCGCGACCCGTTTTCTTCTTGTGAGGTGCCATTATGATCGAATTAACCAATCGAACCTGGCTGACGGCGCTGGCGGCAATTGCGTTGTTAGCATTGGCGCTGATTTCTTTCGCTTGCCAGCCGACGTTTGTGGATGACTTCGGTTCCGCGATCAACGGCGACCGCGCGAACGCTACGCCTGCGGTTGCGCCTTCACCTTCACCCGAAACAGCGCTCGTCGGGGCGCTCACGACAGAGCAGGCGATGGGTTTACTTTACCCTGCTTATGACACAGCGGCGCAACAAGCGCGTTGGGAACCGC
>JABFSD010000152.1 GCA_013140935.1 Acidobacteriota bacterium | reverse complement strand
GTTTTTGAGCGCGCCTTCGTAATTGCCCAAGTGCAATTTGCTGGTGGGGCGCATGCCACTCACGATTCTTTTCATAAGGAATAATGCGGAGGGAGAGTTTAGCGAATTAACGAGAACGACAGCCGTTCCAGCGGATCAACCAATTTGCCGAGAATCCCCGACGAAGCCAGTGCCAACACGATAAACATGCCGAACACGCCAATCTGATTGAAAAAGTCGCCGAAGCGATCTGGCAGCAAATTGCGCAGCATATGGCCGCCATCCAGCGGAGGAATCGGCAACAGGTTGAATACCAACAACAGCAAGTTCAGGCTAACGCTCATCGCTAAAAACGTGACGACGGTTTCACGGTAATCGCCTAAATTGCCGCCCAAGGCCGAGAAGGCCAGCTTGAGCAAAATTACGCTGATGATGGCAATCGCCAGATTCGCCAACGGCCCCGCAAAAGAAGTCCAGAAGCCGCCCCATTTCGGATCGCGCATCCGCGATTCGTTCACGGGCGTCGTGGCGTAACCCATCAATGCGTTTCCGCCTGACATAAACAGCATAATGATCGGCAGCAAAATCGTACCGAACGGATCAATGTGCGGCATCGGGTTGAGCGTTAGCCTGCCGTCGTCACGTGCCGTCGTGTCGCCCCAGTAATAGGCCATCGCCGCGTGGGCCAGTTCGTGCAAGACCGTCGAAAACAAAAAAATGACGAACAGAAAAACCGCATTGCCTAAATCGAAACCTCTCACGATAACTCCTTTTGCTGATCGCGTGGGGACGTGTCGCAACAAGCGCGCGACGGTACACGCGCTCAGAAAAAGTGTCAATTTTGCGTTCTCTTCACCAACGTTTCGTTACGAGCGCAGCCAATACGGCTTGCTCATCCGGCGGCAAAAGGCGTCCGAAAGGCCGGGCTGTCAGACGAATTGCACGCTCGACCAGTTCGCGCGAAGTGACAATTTCTACGCCGAGCGTCACCGCGAATTCATACTCCGGGTCGGTCAGGTCGTAATGAACGATGGACTTGGCCTGTACCCATTCGCGTTTGAGCCGCAACTCGGCGGCAAAGTCGAACAACTCCGCCAGTGAATGATCTGACGTGAGATGTCCGCAACGCCGATGGCGAAAGCGGCGCGGGCCGCGGTCTCCGTTGAAAAATTCGTCCAGCAAAATCGCCACAGTGATTCTCTCGCGTCACTTTTTCGGTTTGGCAGCCTTCGCGGATGCGTCGGCGGGGACGGCTTTGGCTTTCGCGGCTACGATTTTTTTATCGGCTACGGGTTTCGGTTTCGGTTTTTCGTCTTGTGTGGTTTTGCCTTTCGGCTGCAAGTGATGGACGTGTTCTTTCAATTCTGAGAGGAAGCTGATGGTGCGTTGCAATTCTTTATCGAACTGCTCTTCGCTCAACTTGCGGCGCGTTTTCTTTACCGCTTTTTTGACGCGACCGACGAGGGCTTTGTGATCTTTGCTTTTCGACATGATGGGGACTCTCCTTAAGTGTTTGCGTGGAATGAACCGGAATCGGTTTTCGTTACTGCGACGTGGGAACGCGCGACAGTATACGGCAGGCGTTACGGCTTGTCAGCGCGACAGGTCGGGGACTTACATTTCTGGTTTGTGAAAGCGGCGTTTCTCCTCTCTCATCGGTTTCACCAATCCGTGCGATGGAAGAAGTACCTCTCTCACAGACCGGGAACGAATGGGGGATACGGAATTTGACAGTCGCATGCGGGGTTGCTGATACTCGCGCCGCGATGAACAAATACGAACATCCATTTCCCATCCCGAATCGCCCGCCCGCCGAAACGCCCGAAGCGCCCGGCACAGATGCTTACGCCCCGGCGGTCGAATCGCTGAGCGGCAAGTGGCGCGAAGTGCAAACGACGGGGACGCCAAGCCAATCGAAGCAACGCAATACGACCATGTGGGGCGTTGGCATCGGCATTGCGCTGGTGATTTTTCTGGCGCTGGTGGGCGGATTCCTGCTGCTGGTTTGGACAGTGAATCGCTGAATTCTGTTATGACACGTCATCCGATCAAACTCGGTTTGGAAGTCTTGCTGACCGAGCAAGCCAATCTCTTGCGCAACGCCCGCGTAGGGCTGATTTGCAACCCGGCGACGATAGACCACGCTTTTCATCACGCTGCTGACCTCTTTCACGAACACGAGCAAATCAATCTCACGGCGTTATTCGGCCCACAGCACGGCATTCGCGGCGAGACGCAAGACAACATGATCGAGTGGCAGAGCTTTCTCGATGCGCGCACGGGCGTGATGGCTTATTCGCTTTACGGCGAGACGCGCCAGCCTTCGGCTGAGATGCTGAATGATGTTGATGTGCTGGTCTTTGACGTGCCGGATGTAGGCACGCGGGTTTATACGTTTATTTATACGATGGCGCTGGCAATGCAGGCGGCGCGGGAAGCGGGCAAGCGCGTCGTAATACTCGACCGGCCCAATCCGATCAATGGCCTTGATGTCGAAGGTTATTTGCTCGAACGCGGCCACGAATCGTTCGTCGGAATGTATCCGCTGCCGATGCGTCACGGGATGACCGTGGGCGAGTTGGCGCAGATGTTCAACGACGAATTCGGCATCGGATGTGATTTAACCGTTGTGCCGATGCAAGGCTGGCGGCGGGCTTATTGGGTCGACGAAACTGATGCGCCGTGGGTGCTGCCTTCGCCGAATATCCCTACGCCCGACACGACGATGGTTTATCCGGGAATGGTCTATGTCGAAGGCACTAGGCTAAGCGAAGGGCGCGGCACGACGCGGCCTTTCGAGATTGCGGGCGCGCCAGCGGCGGACGCTTATGAACTCGCCACCGCGTTGAATAACTTGTCGTTGCCCGGCGTATCTTTTCGGCCTCACAGTTTTCAACCTACGTTTCAAAAACACGCGGGCGCGCTCTGTCACGGCGTGCAGTTGCACGTAAC
>JABFSD010000760.1 GCA_013140935.1 Acidobacteriota bacterium | reverse complement strand
CCGCCGCCGCCACCACCACTTCGGCCGCCGCCACCGCCGCCGCCGTATCCACCACCACCGCCGCCGCCGTAACCGCCGCCGCCGCCGCCGCGACTTTCACGCGGACGAGCTTCGTTGACCGTCATTCCACGACCTTTGATTTCAAAGCCATTGAAACGCTCGATCGCCGCTTCCGCCGCTTCCTGCGAATCCATTTCGACGAATCCAAAACCGCGCGAACGCCCCGTTTCGCGATCCGTCACGACATTCGCCGACGTGACTTGTCCCGCCTGGGCAAACATTTCTTCCAGATCGTAATCACCCACCGTGAAGGGCAGGTTACCGACATACAAACGAACAGCCATGAGAATTATCTCCTAAACAAAAGAAGCAGGCAGGCTTGAGCGAAATCGGACTGCGGAACACTTGCGCAAATCGAACGCGAACAAACTTTCCAAACTGCTTCGGGGGTTGAAACGATCCTGCTCTACAGACGAAACGAACTTACGCAAGCGGAATTACTACCTGTCGAACCGCGCATCATTGTTGATGCCTAAAGAGTAGGGACTGCTGGAACAAAAACCACACAGGCAATTACAACGAACGAGCAAACGACTGACCGGATGAAGCGGAAGCGATTGGCATGTGCGATTGGTTTACCCTGGAATGATCTTTCCATCGGCGTGGACTATAGCACAGCTTATTTCTTTTCCTACCTTGAAATTTAAGGATTTCCCTTACTTCTCTCGCTTGGTTCGACCAAAACGTAAGTCTTCGGCTTCCCTATGACGGCGACTCTGTTCATAATCCGCCCACGTTGCAAAACCATCTTTCGTCTCTCTAAACCATCGGAGCTTCAACGCATGGAACTCTTACATCACGACGCTACGGCACAAGCCGCGCTCATCCGCGCGAAAGAAATCACCGCGCACGAATTGGTCAGCACCGCCATCGCGCAAGTCGAACGGCTCAATCCGCAACTCAACGCCGTCATCACGCCGATGTATGAACTCGCGTTGAATAGCGCGCAACAGCCTTTATCTGACGGCGCATTCGCGGGCGTACCGTTTTTGCTCAAAGACCTGCAAGCCGCTTATGAAGGTGTGCCAATGAGCGCCGGTTCGCGCTGGCTCAAAGATTTCAAACCCAATGGCGACAGCGAACTCGTTAAGCGTTACAAGCAAGCCGGACTGATCGTGATCGGCAAAACGAATACGCCTGAGTTCGGCTTGCTGCCTACGACGGAACCGCAACTGCACGGCGCGACGCGCAATCCGTGGGACGTAACACTCACGCCCGGCGGTTCAAGCGGAGGTTCAGCCGCAGCCGTTGCCGCACGAATGACGGCGATGGCGCACGCCAATGACGGAGGCGGTTCGATTCGCATTCCGGCTTCGTGTTGCGGCGTATTCGGATTGAAACCGACGCGCGGGCGCAATCCGCTGGGGCCGCATTTCGGCGACATCTTCAGCGGTTTGGTCGCTGAACACGCCGTCACGATTTCGGTGAGAGACAGCGCGGCTTTGCTCGACGCGACGGCGGGCTATGACGCAGGCGATCCTTACATCGCGCCCGTGCCCGCGCGACCTTTCGCGCAAGAAGTTGGAGCCGACCCCGGCAAGTTGCGCATCGCATTTTCGCTCGCGCCGCCTAATGGCGCAGCGGTTCACCCTGATTGCATCGCCGCTGTGAATGACGCCGCCAAACTTTGTGAACAACTCGGCCATCACGTCACCGAAGCCGCGCCGCAATTACACGGCGAAATGCTGGGCAAGGCTTTCTTCACGGTTTGGGCGGCGGGTTGCGCGTGGACGATTGACAGCTATTCGTTTGCCGTAGGTGGCAAGCCCAATGACGATCAAATCGAACCGCTCACCCGCGTAATGATTGAGATCGGACGCAAACGCAGCGCGCCTGAATACTTGCTCGCTGTGCAAACGCTGCAAATTTTCGCGCGCCGCATCGCGCAGTTCATGAATGATTACGACTTGTTGCTTACCCCCGTACTCGCCGAACCGCCCGTGCCGCTGGGTACGTTCAACGCGACGGCAGAAGACGCGATTGCGGGAATGAAACGTTCGGGTTCGTTCTCGCCTTTCACCGCGATTCAAAACATGACGGGACAGCCCGCGATGTCAGTGCCGCTCTATTGGAACGAAGCAGGCTTGCCCATCGGCGTACAGTTCGCCGCGCGTTACGGCGACGAAGCCACGCTCTTTCGTCTTGCCGCTCAACTCGAAGCGGCGCGTCCGTGGGCTGACCAACGTCCGCCCATCTCTGCATAAATCAAAATCTATGATTGCAAATTACGGTTCGTGGAAATCGCCCATCACCTCTGACTTGATCGTCGCCGAAAGCATCGGTCTCGGCGGCGTCACATTGGATGGTGAAGACATTTATTGGCTCGAAATGCGTCCGGCTGAAAAAGGCCGCTCGGTCATCGTCAAGCGTGCGGCTGATGGCACGACGCAAGATGTCACGCCGCCGGTCGCGTCGGGTTACAACGTACGCACGCGCGTTCACGAATACGGCGGCGGCGCTTACGCGGTGCATAACGGCATCGCCTATTTCTCGAACTTCGCCGACCAGCAACTTTACGGACAACGCGCGCCGCAATCGCAACCTGCGCCTTTCACGCACGCGAACGGCTTGCGCTTCGCCGATGGCGTAATTGATGCGCAACGCCAACGCATGGTCTGCGTCGCCGAAGACCATCGCGCTACGGGCGAAGCGATCAATTCGATTATGAGCATTCCGCTCGCCGCACCGCATTCCAGCGTACACACCAACGTCGTCACGACACTGGTTGACGGACACGACTTTTTCGCCGCACCGCGATTGAGTCCTGACGGCAAACAACTCGCGTGGCTCGCGTGGGATCATCCGCTGATGCCGTGGGACGGCACCGAACTCTGGCTCGCCGACGTGAGCGAAGACGGCACGTTGCATCACGCACGTGCGATTACAGGCAGCGCCAGCGAATCCATCGTGCAACCGCAATGGTCGCCCGACGGAACCTTGCATTTCATTTCAGATCGCACCGGCTGGTGGAATCTTTACTGCTGGCGCAACGACAAAGCTGAACTGCTTTGTGAACGCGCCGCCGAATTCGCGCAACCGCAATGGGTGTTCGGACAATCCACTTACGCCTTTCTCGACACGACGACGATACTTTGCGCGTTCATCGAACGCGGCTTCGCGCAACTGGCAACGCTTGATGCGACGACGGGCAAGCTCGAAGTGATCGCTACACCTTACTCGCGCATTGACGGAATTAAGGCTGCCAATCATCGCGCCGTATTCGTCGCCGGTTCGCCCACCGAAAGCACCTGCATCGTGTTGTTCGATGCGCAAAGCAAAAGGTTCACGACCTTGCAACAATCGAACAAGCTCGCGCTCGATGCGGCTTATGTTTCCGCACCGCAAGCCATTGAGTTCCCCACTGAAAACGGATTAACCGCGCATGGGTTTTACTACGCGCCGAAGAACAAAGACTTCAGCGCGCCGGCTGACGAAAAGCCCCCGCTGTTGGTGATGAGCCACGGTGGGCCGACTGCGATGGCTGCGCCGACGCTGGATTTGGAAATTCAATACTGGACGAGTCGCGGCTGGGCGGTGCTGGATGTGAATTACGGCGGCAGCACGGGTTTCGGACGCGCTTACCGCGAACGCCTCAAGGGCAACTGGGGCATCGTGGATGTAGCCGATTGCGTCAACGGCGCGCGCCACTTAGTTGCGCAAGGCTTGGCTAACGGCAATCGTTTAGCCATCACGGGCGGCAGCGCGGGTGGTTACACAACGCTGTGCGCGCTGACATTCAGCGACCTGTTCAAGGCGGGCGCAAGCCATTACGGCGTCAGCGATTTGATTGCACTTGATGAAGACACGCACAAGTTCGAGTCGCGCTACACGTTTAGTTTGGTAGGAACCAGCCACGAACTTTATCGCGCGCGTTCGCCGATTCATCACACCGAGAAACTCAACGCGCCGGTCATTTTCTTTCAAGGACTGGAAGACAAAATCGTCCTGCCCAATCAGGCCGAAATGATGGTGAACGCGCTGCGCGCCAAAGGACTACCCGTCGCGTATGTCGCGTTTGAAGGCGAACAGCACGGCTTTCGCCAAGCCGCGAATATCAAGCGTGCGCTGGACGGCGAGTTTTATTTTTATTCACGGGTGTTTGGCTTTACGACGGCGGAGGAGATTGAGCCAGTTGCGATTGAGAATCTCCCCGAAAATTCACGCTAGACCTCCACGCAATTGATTATCAACTGCTCATATCCCACAATGCGCGTTAAGCACAGACTGTTTTGGATGAAATACGTTTTATTACTCAGTAAGACCCGCGCTGGTTTGGATTAAGTCATTACTATGCTGTCTTTGGTCGGCTAAAGATTTCGCCTTGCGTCCTAATGCACAGATGTTGAGCGCGAGCATCAGCATCAAATAGCGAATTTGCCGTAAAGGTTGGTGTACAGCATCCCACTTTCAAAAAACATGCTAGACCTTAGTACATTGCTTGAGTTGCTGGGCTACAGTGATTCGCCGCACTTCCGAAAAAAAGAAAGTGATTTCGAGCCGGAGTCTGCTCATCTATTCCGTTTGGCAAAAGAGCAGAATCCGAAGAAAAAGTACAAAGTAAAAGGGTTTTACGTTTTTAAGACCAATGAAACGGATGAGGCTCAGCTAACAACGAGACCGGCTGTTTGCGTGGCTGAAGCTACAACAGTTGAAGATGCCAGAGCGCTACACAAACACATATGGAATTTGGGTAACGTGCCGTTTCTACTCGTGCGGCTTCCAAATCAAATACGCGTATATTCGGGGTTTCGTTATGACAATGAAGCTACGCCGATAATCAGCGAACAATCAGAGAGTAAATCGAAATTGCGGGAAGCGTTGAGCGATTTCACGGCGGCTTCGATTGACTCAGCGCGCATCTGGCAAGTACAACGCGAGCGACTTGATACGCAACACCGCGTTGACACGACACTATTGGCCAATCTCGGCGAATTGGCGCAAGCGCTCAGTAAACATTGCTCTCCTAAGTTGGACGATTTGGAAACGGCGCATGCCCTGATCGGAAAGTTTGTTTACCTGCGTTATCTGCGTGATCGCAATATTCTTTCTGACGAATGGCTAGCAAACCGGGAAATTGATTTAGATCAAGTCTTTGGACAAGCAGCCACAGTTGACGGATTGAAAAAGCTGGTAGATGCGCTTGAAGCGAGGTTCAACGGCGACATTTTTCATGTGGATTTTGAAAAGCTTTCTGACAGCCACGTTCAGCTTGTCTCATCCGTTTTTGCCGGAGACGCAATTTACGCCAACGGGACTGGATACATTCGCCAGCTTCACCTGAAGTTTCAAGCCTATGATTTCAGGCATATTCCAGTTGAAACACTCTCCTCAATATATGAACAGTTTCTCCATGCACAGCAAAGAGGCAGGTCAGATGGAGCCTATTACACGCCGGAGATTCTCGCTGATTATTTGCTATCTGAAATCAACTCAGTCCGTGAGTTACAGCCCGGCATGCACATCTTAGACGCATCTGCCGGATCAGGAATTTTTTTAGTCCTCGCATACCGCAGGCTCATAGAATTAGAGCGTAGAAAAATCAAGCCTAAATCTATTGCCCCCACGCGACTGCATGAAATTTTATTGGAGAGCATTTATGGCGTAGAGCGTCAGCGGGACGCTTGCAATGTGGCTATTTTCAGCCTCATCTTGACGCTACTTAGTTATATAGACCCGCCAGAACTGCACGCTAACGAAAATTTTAAATTTCCAAGTTTATTTGAAGACTTAGATTTTCCGAGTGACCCGCCCAATAAAGAAGCTCGCATATTTCGCGCAGACTTTTTCAACCCTGCGATAGAACATTCAGCACTCAGAAATAAGTTTGATGTTATCGTCGGCAATCCTCCGTGGACTGAGCTAACACCCAAAACAAATGGCGAAGAATATGCTAGAGATTGGATAAAAAAGGAAAAAAATGTAACTGGTAATAGCGTAAGCGAGGCCTTTGCGTTGAAAACGGGGCGGCTTCTTACGGATGATGGCGTCGTGGGACTGCTGCTTAAAGCAACTACGTTATTCAATCTTGAAGCAAAGCGTTTCCGGCAGAATTTATTCAAAGAGTTTTCGGTGGCGCGAGTAACAAACTTTGCCAATCTCAGGAATAATTTATTTGGTGGCAGGGTTAAACAACCAGCCGCGACTTTAGTGTTCAGAAAAAACTCAGAAGACCGGAAAGGCATGCCAATCCTTCACGTAGCTCCATTTGCCGTTAATCAAGAAGTGGCTGGGAGTGCGACCCAATTATGGGTTTTAACCATTCACAGCAGTGACATGCAATGGGTTTCTCAATCTGATGCGCTAAAAGGTGACACCGCAACTTGGAAACTCGCGCTATGGGGAACGGTGCGAGATGCACATGCGCTTGACCGAATGCGACACCTGTTCCCGCTCACATTGACGGAGTTTTGTGAAAGTAAGGGGTGGGGCAAAAAAATGCCCCGTCAAGGGGCTGAATTAAGGTATCAAGGTAATGAAGAAAAGGTCATTTATTGTGACGAACTAAGAGGTAAGAAGAGGTTTGACACCAAGGCGTTTAATCAAGCCGTAAAAGATGGCCTATATTTCTCTATTCCGAGTCAGACACTCACTTCTATTCCTGATGAGGAGTGTTATGTTCGAGAGCGTGGTGGGTTAAGCGGGTTGTCTGTAAACCGCCCGCCACACTTACTAATTTCAGCAGCCTGGAAGAATTTTCTACTATTTAGTGATCAATACTTTGCCGTTCCAGCAAGGCAAATGGGTATTTCTAGCCCGTCAAATTCAGATGAAGATTCTAATTTGCTTCGTGCGCTCGCTGTTTACCTCGGTTCTAGTCTTGCCGATTACGCCCTCTTCTTCCATGTACCAGAATGGGGGTTATACAACACGATGACTATCGTTGTAGTGAAAGAGGTTCGTAAAATTCCGACTCCTGATTTTACGCCTAGTCAAATATCGTCTTTAGTAAAGGCTCACGAAAAACTGATTAAAGAAGAAAATACTTTTCAACTCAAAGAGAGTGCTGTTCATGAGAGCAAGACAAAACAGCTACTGATTGATCGAGCAGTTTTTGACGCGCTGAAAATTCCCGATGAGTTGCGATCAATTGTCGAAGATTTTCGAGATACTCGATTGCCGCTCGATAAAGGACGTTCTGTACTGGAAACGCTTGGCAAGCCCCCATCAGTTGCAGAACTTGAAGCCTATGGTCGAACACTCCAGGATGAACTGGAAAGATTCTTGCTCGGAGAAGCATACGTTAGCGTTGAGATACTGGCCTCGCCTGACTTAATCGTCTGTGAAGTCAAATTGCATTCTGATAACCGGCCTGCTGATTATGTTGTAAAAGTAAGTGAAACCACTAATCAGCCCAACGAACAGAAAAAGCTCCGCGCCCTGCGTCATAAATTAGGCGAGGAATTTAGCCAATGGGTTTATGTAGACAGATGCTTAAGGATATACGCAAACAACGTCATACAAATTTTCAAGTCACCAAGGCTAATGGATTGGACGCGCACACAAGCATTGAATGATGCGGACGACTTGATTGCCGAAATACTTACCGACGGGGAGCCAGCCAGATGACTCGCTCAAAAATTCCACCTCAGCTTTCTGAGCCTATGTGGAGGGCATTTCGCCGACACTGCCATCGCCTTCTTGCGTTGGGGTATCAAGAAGCCTTGCCTAAAATCCGCCACGAGGCTGCCCAAGAAACAGATATTACGAACTATATTTGCGATGCCATGGATGACTGTCTCCGCACCCTTCCTGATGGAGACTGGTTAAGGAAACTGTACGTTAAAGATGATCCTCATGTTAAAGGCGCGGGGCGAACAGGAAAAAATCGACTGAAAGCAGACATCATAATTGGACTTACTAAAGGCGCTCGACCGGAATTCGTCTTTGAAGCAAAACCGCTACATCGAAAGAAAGCGCGTGCTTCGCGTTATCGCGGTAAAGACGGTATGGGTTGCTTCATTGGCGGAAGATATGCCAGTGAATACACAGAAGCTGCAATGATTGGCTACGTTCAATCAGATACGTTGGAATACTGGCAGGCAACGCTTCAAGAGCAAATCGAAGCGAATGCGCAAAGCCTGGAACTAGACCACATTGAAAAGCAGGCTCCCTTTCCTGACTTGTTCCCGCTGGAATGGTCAAGCTCCCATCGTAGAAAAGAAGCAGCCCCAGTGAAGTTGTTTCATATCCTTCTTGACTGTCGTAAAAGCGAGAACACATCACCTTCCCAAACACAGCGTTAGTCTCACTGTGAGACATCCTAAAAACATCGTCTTCAACAATATGCGCCCGCCTATCTACTTTCATTCCCAAAATACTCAAGCGCCAACTCTCCACCCTTATCGTCCACGATGACTTTCCCGCCTTTTTCCAACTGCCCGA
This sequence comes from Acidobacteriota bacterium, assembly GCA_013140935.1. Classification (GTDB taxonomy): domain Bacteria; phylum Acidobacteriota; class Blastocatellia; order RBC074; family RBC074; genus JACPYM01. The sequence goes on along the minus strand of JABFSD010000760.1, from coordinate 858 downwards.
ACAGAATCTCATTCGCCAGCGCCTCTTTGATTTTGGATTGAATCAGTCGCGCCATCGGACGCGCACCATTCAAGCGGTCGTAACCCTTCTCAGCCAGCCACGTGCGCGCGGCTTCGGTGAGCGTGAGCGTGACGTTTTTATCGGTGAGTTGCGCGCGCAATTCGTTGATGAATTTGTCTACGACTTGTTGGATGACCGCAAAAGTCAGCGGCTCAAACGCAATCCAGGCGTCGAGGCGATTGCGGAATTCGGGGGCAAAGGTTCGCTCAATCGCGCCCTGGCCTTTGCTGCCGCTGCCGCCGATGCCGCCCGATTCAGACTGGTTGAAACCGACTTTCGTGCCGCTGAGTTCGCGCGCTCCGGCGTTGGTGGTCATCACGAAAATCACGTTGCGAAAGTCTGCTTTCTTGCCATTGTTGTCAGTCAACGTAGCGTGATCCATCACCTGTAACAGCAAATCGAAAAGCGCCGGATGAGCCTTTTCGATTTCGTCCATCACCAGTACGGCGTAAGGCGTTTTGCGAATCGCGTCGGTCAGCAAGCCGCCTTGATCGAAGCCCACGTAACCCGGCGGCGCACCGACCAGCCGCGAGACGGTGTGCGATTCCTGATATTCGCTCATGTCGAAACGAATGAATTCGACGCCCATCGCTTTGGCGAGTTGTTTGGCGAGTTCGGTTTTGCCTACGCCAGTCGGGCCTGAGAAAAGGAACGAACCGACAGGCTTGTCAGGATGCCCTAAGCCGGAGCGCGAAAGTTTGATCGCATTCACCAGTTTGGCGATGGCGTGATCTTGCCCGTAAATCACGGTCTTGAGTTCGCCTTCCAAACTTTGCAGCTTGCTCTTGTCGTCAGTCG
>JABFSD010001170.1 GCA_013140935.1 Acidobacteriota bacterium | reverse complement strand
CGTTGTCGAGTTTGAAGGCACCCATCCAGCCTTTCACGCCCTGTTCGCTGATGCCGAGGCCGAGCAGAATCAGGTCTTCGAAAATCATCGGAGCCGCCGTGAACGCGCCTTCATTTTTCGCGGCGTCTACGACTTTGCGTTCCCACAACAGCTTGCCCGTTTCCATGTCGAGCGCGAACAAATAGCCGTCCGACGTAGCCCGCACTACACGTCCCTGACTGAGCGCCACGCCGCGATTGGGCGGATGCACTTCGATGGATTTGGGCTTGCGGTCAAAGCGCCACTTCACGCGGCAGTTCGTCGCATCAATCGCCATCGTCGCGCCCGCCGTCGTGAGATACATCACGCCGCGATAAACCACCGGATTAGTGTGAAAGGCTTTCATATCGCCCGCCTGATACATACACACCGGACGCAGCGACGCGACGTTTTGCGGCGTGATCTGTTTGAGGTCGGCGAACCGCTGCCCGCTGTAATCGTGATTCGACATCAGCCAATCGGTCGTATGCGCCGCCGCATTCAATTCCTGTTGCGAAGGGAAGGACGAAAGGGAAGTCGTGCCGGTGGCTTTGGTTTCCGCCGGTTCCGCCGCACGCAACGCCGCTTCTTTAGTATTCGCCAGGGTATTGGCCTGTGCTTGAATCTTGATGGCTTTGAGCTTGGCTTCATTCGCGGGCAGTTCGCTCGCGCCCGCGCTGTAACCGATAACGCGCAACTGATACGCCACGATGTCAAGGTATTGCTGCTGCGTCAGCGTACCCGCCGCGCCATACGGCATCTGCGTGCGCGTGATGTAAAACAAATCGTCTACGGTTTTGCCGTTCGCCCATTTGGCGAGAAAGCGGTTGCCCGTCAACGCCGCTGCCGAACCGCCTTCGAGTTGCTGTCCGTGGCATTGCGCGCAGTGTTTGGCGTAAAACGCTTGTCCGCGTGCGGCTTGCGCTTCGGTGTAAACGCCGCTTTGCGCCAATGCGTATTCTCTCAAGTGAGAAACGAAAGACAGTATGAGCGCAATGGCAATGAACAGGGTGCGGGATAGGGATTTCATAACGGTCGCCTCTTCGAGATGGATTTACGTTGATGGAGTTCAGGAAAAATCAAGCAGGTCTTTTACGAGTTGCTCTACTGCCAGCAAGGTTTAGGCAGAGACACGCCCTAACGGATAACTCAACCGATCTTTATTGATGGCTCTGATCTGATCGCAGAGCAGATAACTCACCAATTTCAGCCCACCTTCGGGCGGTGAAACAGAAACCGTAAAAGGCAGCCGCGAATTTTTGGTGAACGGAACAATGATGACTCTGCCTGCGCGGCCTTTGTTATAACTCGTGTGAGAAAGAATCAGACAAGGACGTGCGCCCGCTTGTTCAAGTGGATGCGGCGGATCGAAATTGGCAAACCAGACTTCGCCGCGTTGTGGATCAGGCGCATTGGGCATTGCTAGGCTTCCTTTGAGTGAGCGTATTCAGACCAGTCTTCGCGTTCTAACCCGTCAGCAGAGGCGGCGTCCCATAGGTTTTGTTCGCGTTCGATTTCAGCCCACGTCTCAGATTGTTGTTGCAAAACGGCGAAGGAGGCATTCGCTTCTTCGAAGAGGAGTTTCCGTCGCAGTTCTTCAACCGCGCGTTCAACGACTTCTTGATCTGATCTCGCGGTTTTCTGTGCGAGCGCGCGAATCGTATGTTGTGCGTGGGCGCTAACATGAACAGTCAGTAATTCGGCAGAAGGCATAAGCGATCCTTTCAGTTTTGTTGAAACCGCAGCCATCTTAACGTGCGCAGGGAATTAGCGGCAATAACGGGGTGGGCAAATCATTTCCCTTTGAATTGCGGCTTCCTCTTTTCGTGAAAAGCCGCCGTGCCTTCCTTCACGTCTTCGCAATAGTTCGTCACCATCACGCTGAGCGCAGCGTCTTCAAGCGCGTTTTCCAAATCCATCGTTTGTTGTTTGTACATCATCCGTTTCGTCATGCGAATCGCTACCGGAGGCCCTTCGGCCAATCGCTCTGCCCACGCGCGCGCCGTTGCCATCAATTCATCATCGGCGACGACTTCCGTCACCAGTCCCAGCTCTTTGGCTTGCCGCGCCGGATAGACTTCGGAAAAGAGCGACATCTTGAGCGCGTTTTCCAAGCCCATAAACTTGGGAAACAAATAGGCACCGCCTTCGTCGGGAATGAGCGCGAACTTCAAACTCGTATCGCCCAGCCGCGCGCTTTCCGCCGCAATGCGAAAGTCGCAACACAAGGCCAGCGTCAATCCGCCCGCGACCGCTGCGCCGTTGATGGCGGCGATCACCGGCTTGTCGAAGCGCCGCAAAAACCTGACCAGCACGTGCATGTTCTCGCGCATTTCAAGCATCGCTTCCATCTTGTGGCCGCGATAACGCGCCGGATATTGAAAGTCCGTCGAGATGTCGCCACCCGAACAGAAGCCGCGTCCCGCGCCGGTCAGAATCACCGCGCGCACCGCATCGTCATCGCGCGCATCGGCGAGCGCCGTCAAAATTTCATGCACCATCAGTTCGGAATAGGCATTCAGTTTCGCCGGACGATTGAGCGTGATGGTGGCTACGTGTTGATCTTTGGCGTAAATGATTTCGCGGAACTCCATGTTCTTCTCCTACGCAAGCAACGAATTCGCTGGGTTGTTTTGATTTAGGGTTTAGCGACGATGAACGGATTCGTCTCCACTTCCCGGCGATAAAAAACGCGCGGACGTTGAATGCTGCGTCGCGTCGGATCGGCGCTTTTCTCTTCGCCTGATACGAACGGCACGAGTTGCACCTTCGCCAGCGAACGCGCCTGATTTTCGCTTTCCTGCATTTGCGGTACGCGCTCAGTCGCGTAATCGAACCATTCGCGCGTGATGATTTGTCCGTCTTTGGCGTCGCGGTCGGCGGCGGCTTTTTTCAACCCTTCTTCCACCAAAGCAAAG
>JABFSD010000232.1 GCA_013140935.1 Acidobacteriota bacterium | reverse complement strand
TTGCCGCGAATCGTAGCCTGCTCAAACATTGCTTCCCATTCCGGCGAATCCGTATCGAGTGCCTTACGCTTCTTCGTTGCCATGAATGCTTCTCCATTCCTCCAATAAAAAATCTCGTTGGGCGACGACAATTTGCCAAGCTCGTTTTGCTTCGGCGCGACTCATTCCATTGTTTTCTCGCACCGCAGCCGACGCGGCATCGTCTCCTAAATTCACGATCAATTCGTTGCCGCCTTTCCAAATGTGTACGTGCGCGGGCAAGTGATCGTGCGTGTAGACCATAAAATCAAAAGCAGCTTGGCGTAACACCGTTGGCATCGTCGCTACTTTATCCTAACGCTTGGGTTTTCTGTCAATTACTCAATCGTCATAAACTCCGCCGCCATCAGCAACACCTGCGCGTAACGTTCCCACGCCGTCAGTGGCTGATCGTAAGGCGCGCGAAAGTCGCGCACCGAATCCCACACGTCTTTATTGCCGTCCAAACGTTCGATCACGACCGGCCAGTTGTGTTCATTGCCTGAAGTCACGATGAAATCCAGTACGTCGCCGCGTTGCACGGTAATCTCGGCGAGTTCGGTAGCGACAGCGCTTTGCTGCGCGCTCCATTTGCCTAACACACCGGCGCGCCCATCGCGTAAAGACACCACGTAACCGAAACGATCTTTGCATTTGCCGCACGATGGATGTGAGAGCGATCCCGTGAGTTTGAGGCGTCCGTCGAAATCAGACGTCCAGCGGCGGATGGGCGTCTGGCTTTTGCCTTCGCCGGGCAGTCCGCCAGCAGCGTGAATGATCGCCGTCGTATCGCGGGGATCACCGGGCATCGCCGAATTGCGCCATTGTCCGTTTGCGAAAAAGGGCAGCTTCGTGAAGCTCGTCACGCGCGCGGCCTTTTCATCGTAATCGCCCTGCCCGTATTGCCACGCCGCGCGTTTGTCATTCATCGGTTGCGGCGCTGCTGCCGTTTGTATGAACTGTTTGCCCAAAGCAATTTCTTCGCGTGAAGGCGCGCGACCATAGAGCGTGCGATAAAGCCATTCGATGCGGTCTGAAGCATTCGCCGAACGCGCCGCCAGTCCGCGCGCCTGTTCGTGCGTGAACGGCGCATTCATCATCAACAGGGCTTGTTGGGCTACGGTAGTGAGATAGCGTTGCGGCGTGTGTGCGTCGGGGCTGGCGAAATCGAAGGCGCGAAAGTCGTTCGGCACGAGCGCGCGATCAAGGAAAGCATAGATCGTTCGGCGTTGCGCGAAGGGCCACACGATGGCGCTTTCGGGCAAGCCGCCCAGCCGCGCGTCGAGCTTGCCGCTGACCGACAACAACGTATCGCGCAACTCTTCCCAATCCATGCGACGACGATTGAAATGCCATAGCAATTTGTTTTCAGGGTCAGCGGCGCGCGCTGTCGCATTGTCGGCGCTGCTTTGCTGATAAGCGCGCGACAGCACGATTTGCCGATGCAGCCATTTCAACGACCAGCCGTTTTCGATCAAGCCGCGCGCGAGATAGTCCAACAATTCAGGATGCGAAGGCGCATCGCCGCGCGTGCCGAAATCACTCGGCGTAGCGACGATCCCCGTGCCGAAATGCCAAGCCCATACGCGATTGATCATCACGCGCGCTGTCAGCGGATTGCGCGCGTCGGTGATGCTTTGTGCGAGTTCCAATCGTTCGCGGCCTTTAGCGAAAGGCTTGCGCGTGTCTTCGCAGAGAATTTGCAAAAACTGCGGCTCGACTTTTTCACCTTTGTTTTTGGCATTGCCACGCACGAATACGAATCCGGGTTCGGGCTTGGGATTGTCTTCGATGCATTGCGCGCGCGGCGGAGCGCCCGCGTAAGCCTGCCGCAAAAATACGTTGTCGAGCTTGCGGCGTTTGTTGCGCTCTTCGCCCTGGTCTACGGAATGATGAATCTTTTCGTAGTCAACAAACGGCACTGACGTAGGCGCGTCGCTTGAATGCAAGACTTGTCGCAAGCGTTCGGCTTGCGCATCAGCGAACGGTTCAGGCTTGTCGTGCGCGGCGAGCAGCTTGCCATAAATATCAGCCGCTTCACTGGCGGAGTTGTGGGGCAGGTTCCCAACCTGCCCTACAACTCCGAGACCGTCTGCGCTGTGAGGCAGGTTGGGAACCTGCCCCACAGCGCGATGCCACATCGTCCAGATGTCGTTGTCTTGCTGACGCGCGAGGTAATCGCGCCAACGCTTCAACATATAAGCGTTGTAATCTTTCTCCTGCGCGAACTTCTCAAGCTCTTTGTCAGTTTTGAGTTCGCGCGCTTGCGCTACGCCCAATAAACACTTGGCGATTTCGGGCGCAGTGCGATAGAGCGCCTTGAGTTCGGGATAGCGTTTCTGGCGGCGTTCGGCGATGTCTTTTTCGATCTTCGCGCGTTCGTCTGCGAGTTCACGCGCGAACTTGTCGTCTTTGCTGGCAGTGTTATCAAGCAGCGGCAATTCGTCCGGCTCTTTCACGTTCGCAAAGATCGTATACAACGAGTAATAGTCCGCTGTCGGAATCGGATCGAACTTGTGATTGTGGCAGCGCGCGCAACTCACCGTGAGGCCGAGCAAGCCGCGCGAGACGACATCAACTTTGTCGTCAATGCGTTCCTCTTTCGTAGCGTTCAAGCCGCCGCGCGACAGCGCGATGAATCCCAACGCGGCGAGATTCTTTCTTTCATTATTCGGCAATTTATCGGCAGCGAGTTGCTGTTGAATGAATTGGTCGTAAGGCAGGTCTTCGTTCAAAGCGCGTACGACCCAATCGCGGTAGGTGTAAGCGAACGGAAACCACTGTTGCAGATTGCGTCCGGCATCAATCATTCCGACGGTGTCTGAATAACGAGCTACGTCGAGCCAGTGGCGCGCCCAGCGTTCGCCGTAATGCGGTGAAGCCAACAAACGATCAACCACGCGGGCGAAGGCATCGGG
>JABFSD010000494.1 GCA_013140935.1 Acidobacteriota bacterium | reverse complement strand
GGGGTTCTGGCTGACTTCGCCTACGAACTGATAGCCGCGCCGGGGAATGGTCACGATCGAACGATGTTCCTGCGCGCTTTCGCCCAGCGCCTTGCGTAAGGCCGACATCGTGACTGAAAGGTTGGCTTCTTCGACGATGGTGTCGGGCCAGATGCGGCTCAACAGTTCGTCTTTTTCCAGCACGCGGCCTCGCTCTGTCAGCAACACCAGCAACATATCCATCGCCTTGGGCAACAGCGGCACGGGTTCCGCGCCACGCCAGAGCAGCCGTTTCACCGGATCGAGGCGAAATTCTCCGAATGTGTAAGTTGTTCTCGCAGAAGGACGTTCCATCGTTCGCGGCCTCTTGAAGCGGCGCTTTTGGCATTTTTTGGAATTTCTTGGCGCGGCTTTAAGGACATTTGGCGCGATTGCCGCGCATTCTCCGCCTCGCAGCGGAACACTCCACTGCGAAGTTTGAAAACCGTACACGCAATGTAACACCGCGCAAGGCGAGAGCCAATGCCAGAGTTACTGCCAGAGTTACTGGAGGAACAGGTGAATACAAGACAACGAACCGCCATCACGGTGGAAACCCACAAGGTCACGATCATTCGTCACCGCAACATGGTGCGTGCGTGGTGCGATGGTTGTGAGGCCGAATGCGACTGGCTCGATGCGGAGCAAGCGGCAGTGTGGTCAGGACAGACAACACGCGCCGTGTGCCGCCAGGTCGAAGCGGGCGTCTTGCACTTCCGCGAAACCGGCGATGGGCGGCTGCTGATCTGTCTTGCTTCCTTGCTGGCCGAACCGCGTGGAGAGCCGCAGGCCAACGTGCCGCGGCTGAATTCAAACGATTAACCGGAGGCGTCAAAGCCTCTATCAACACGAATAAAAGGAGAGTTTATGCAATTCAAAAAGATGTTTCAGATGGTGATTACGATGGCGCTGCTCGCGGGCGCGACCTTTACCGCCCAAGCCCAAACGCCTGTCACCGATCCGGCGACGGAAGCGAGCGTCGCGCAAGGCGCTGATTTGGTGGACGTGATCGAACGAATCAAACAGGCGCAGATCAAAGCCTTTGCCGGTTCGTGGGAAGGCGTGCTGACGCCCGAAGACGGCGGGCCGCCGCCCTTCCGCATCCTGTTTACCTTCGGCGCAGACGGTACGGTCGTCGTCTCTGACGCTGGCCCGCCAACCCCGCAAAACAACACCACCGAACACGGCGCATGGGAACGAACGGGCGACCGCGAGTTCACCATCGTTTACAAACAATTCCTGTTCAACGCGCAGGGCGAACTGGACGGTTCTTTCAAAGGGCGGGTCCGCTTCAAGCTGGACGAGTTTCGCAAGGAAATTACCGGAGTAGTTAAAGTGGACATCTACGACCCGGAAGGCCATTCGCTCATTGCGGGCACAGGCACGATCAAATGCACGAAGATTCAGATTGAATCGCTGGACTGATGTCTCATCAATGTCTCATTTGGCAGGGCGAGCCGTTCACTTGCCCTGCCTTTTCAGTTTTTTGGCATCGTGACTTCTGTCGCAGCGTTTTCGCGTTAAAGGGACAGTCGCACGTTCCTACGTCGCTCACACTGGAAGGAGAATCGCTTATGCAAGGCCATCGCGACGAACAAGCCTTGGTAGCTCGTATGCAAGCAGGCGAACGCGCGGCGGTCGCAGAGCTTTACGACCTGTATGGCGGGGCGCTTTATGCGCTGGCGCAGCGCTTCACACACGACGCCGTCGAAGCGGAAGAAATTGTGCTGGACGTATTCACCCAAGCCTGGCGCAAGGCGTGCAGTTACGATGCCGCGCGCAGCAACGTGATGCTCTGGCTCGTGAGTCTCGCGGGCCATCGCTTACGGATGCAACCCACCTCCCGCCCGACGAACGCTTGACGTTTCAACCGTAACGTAGCAATGAAGACCTATGAGCGAACTCAAAAACGATCTAGCAGGCGAATCCTTCATTTGGTTAGCGCGCCATACGGAATATAGAGAAGTGCGGCGCTCAAAGCACGGCGATGAACTGCGCTGGCTGGTCAATCGCGAAACGATTCGCAACGAAGCGACGGGCGAGACGGTGACGCGCTCGCACCTGCGGCATCCAGGCATTTGCGTGATGGTTCCGTTCACCGATGACGGCGGCATTGTGTTGATACGGCAATATCGTTATGCCGCAAATGAATACTTGTGGGAACTGTCGGCGGGTACGTTGGAAGGCCGCGAAGAGAACGGGCGGATGATTCCTGTCGAAACGCCGGAAGAATGTGCGCAACGCGAGTTGTTGGAAGAGACGGGTTATGAAGCGCGCGAGTGGCAGAAGGTTTGTGAGTGTTACGCGATGCCAGGGATGAGCGATGAAGTGATGCACATCTTTTTCGCACGCGGCCTGACGCTGCGCGAACAGTCGCTCGACGTAGGCGAAGTCATTGCCGAGATTCGTGCATTCTCGTTCGATGAACTGCGCGGGATGATTGCGCGCGGCGAGATTCGAGATGCCAAGACGTTGGTCGGATTGTTTTACGCGCTGCAAGATTGAATGAGATGCATGAGGCCGAATCAGGCGGCGCAACGTTAATTCGCCAGCCCCATGTGCCGCAGCAAATCGGCAAAGCGCGGATCGGCGTGCAGTTTCTCAAAGATCACGTCTACCTTGAGGCCCGGATCGGTCAGATTGCCGTCGCGCTCGGCAACGGCTTTTTCCAGCCAGACTAAGACCTGCTCTGGCTCGCCCAGCCCCGCGTAAATTTGGGCGATGTTGTAGGACGAGACCGGCTTGTGTTTGGCTTCCTCCAGCAACTGCGCGAGCAGCTTTTGCGCTTCATTGCGCTGGCCCGCGAGGGCGTAAACACGTCCCAGCTCCCCCCGAATATCTCTCCCTTTCAACTCTTCACATCTGCGAATCTCGGCGACCGCTTCAGGATACCGCCCCTGTTGCGCGTGAACCTGACCG
>JABFSD010000402.1 GCA_013140935.1 Acidobacteriota bacterium | reverse complement strand
GACTAACGCCAATGCTTTCTCCGCAGCGCCGATCGCATCCGTGAAATTCTGCTTGGCTACGTCTTTCTTGGCGGCGTCGCCCTTGATGCTGTCGTTGTAATTCGTCACGCCCTGATTAAAGAGCGCCAAGCCCAGATTGGCCCAAATCGCTTTTTGATCGGGGTCGAACTTGACGGCTTCGTTAAAGTCGGCAATCGCGCCCGGATAATCTTTAGCGTTCTGTTTGGCGATGCCGCTTTCAAAGAACTTTTTCATGTTCTCGAAATCAACTTTGTTCTTTTCGTTGGCGGCTTTCGCCTTTTCGTATTCTTCCTGCTGCTTTTTGATTTCAGCCGCAGTGGGTTGTTTCGCGCCCGGTGCGGGAGCCGCGCCGCCGCCGCCGCGCTTGATCATCTCAAGCGTCAGCTTGCTGCCGTCGCCCGCGTCCATTTCGATCTTAAGCCCTTCGCCTTGTGCCGGTCTGACGCCGCCCAAAAAGGCGGGCGCAAAGCCAGGGGCGGAAACCATAATCGTGTAAGTACCGACATACGGCACACCTGCATGCAGGAAGTGGCCTTTCTTGTCGGTCTTGACCGGATAGCTGCCTTTGATGTCGGTGCGTTCAATCACCACATCGGCAGCCGGGATGCCTTCGGTCGTACCGCGTTTGAGAATGTCGCCTTCGATGCGACCGACTTGCGCAAATGCACTGGCAGAGAATGCCAGCAGTGCGAACATTGCGAACCATAAGGTAGTGCGTTTCATCTTCTTCCTCCGTGTGACTACTTGCTTGCCTCAAATTTGCCTGTCTTAAACAGGAACGATCAGCCATTCAGTTTCGCAACCTATGACGGTCGCACCTTAAAAATGGTTTCCGTACTTGGCGAAAATCCGTAAAGGTACGTAACCGCGCCTCAATCAGCGAAGCCGAAAGCCCTGTGAATGTGTTTATCTCGTGATGATTGCGAACTTCAGATGGCGCGGATAATAGCCCAGGCTTAAGGCCGTTTCAATTGCGGCAGTGGCTAGTGGCAAGTACCACCAGCCACTAGCCACGAACGCTAACAACTTGCTTAAAATGGCTCTGGCGGCGGCGTGACGCCTTTCATTCGTAAGTAGATCGTTGTTTGTCCGCGATGATGGGATTGGTGTTCAAAGCCCATCACCAGAAATTCGGCACGTGGCAGATTCATTCCGCGCGCCACCATGCGCTCTTCGAGTTTTGTGGCGTCCATCGCTTGCAATGACTTGATGACGTAATCGTAACTTTCCATCACGACCTTCGTCAGCCCGGCTTTGGTTTTTAGCTCTTCCATCTTGGTCAGGTCTTTGCCTTGATAAGGGTTCGCCGCACCGGTGCCGCGATTGCCGTAAAAGAAATTCGCCGACGCCAGATGCAACATCTGTTCGGAGAAACTGCGAACTTCGGGAATCGGCTTAAAGCTCATCGCGTCTTCGGGCATCTTCTCAATATATTCCTTCGTCCAGTTCATGGCGCGCGTCCATTCGGCGACGAGGCCGCCGATGCGCTCTTTGGGCCATTCTTTCGCCGCCACAGCAGGTGCGGCAGGCGTAGCCGGTTTGGGCGCTTGTCCGCCTGCGGCTTGCGCAAAGCCAACCAATCCCAATGCCATGTGAACGGCAATCAAGCCCGCGAGATAACGCAGGGCAATCAATCTCTGCTTCATACAAATCTCCTTGCCAATTTGCTTATTGGTTAAATGATTAAAAGCCGTGACCGGTGATGGTGCCGGTCACGGCTGAAAGTGTTAGAACAACTTTTCGTTAGGCGGCTTGACGCCTTTCATACGCAGGTAAATCGTCGTTTGTCCGCGATGATGGGTTTGATGTTCAAAGGCCTTCTCAAAGGCTCCGAGGCGCGTCGTGTCGAATGCGCCAAAGAGTTTGAACTTCTCGTTGTATTTCGCCGCATCGAGATTCTTAAACGCATCAATGATGAAATCGTAGCTGTCCAGCACGATCTTGGTGAGCGCCGCTTTATCTTCGTACTCCTTCATTTTTTCGAGATTGCGCACATCTAATCCGGCCGGCGGATTAACGCCGGTCGCTTGCGAAGCGAAACCGAAATGCGCCGCCGTCAAATGCAACATCTGTTGCCCAAACGTGCGAATGTCTTTCGAAGGCGTAAAGGTGATGCCGTCGGCGGGCATCGCGTCGAGATATTCTTTAGTGAAAGCTTTGGCGCGCGTCCAATCGGCAACCATGCGTTCGACCGTCGCCGGATCGCCCGCTGACGGACGCATCCGTTTTGCGGCATCGGGTTGCGCCGCTTGCGCGAAGCCGACCAACGTGAGCGCCATATTGATGGCGAGCAAGCCGGTCACATAACGTAAACCAGTCAAATAGTTTTTCATTCAATCCTCCCTCAGGGTTGTGTTGTGGTTAATGGTTTATGCAGGAGTTGTTTTACAACGGGCGGTATTCTTAACCTCAGCGACGAGGCTGTCAATTCGTGTTGCTTCATTGAAACAAACGAAGGCAGGCATGCTAGACTGCGCCAGAAAATTTTTGTCGCAAGCATTCGATCTGCAATCTGAAATCTCAATTCTCCAATCTGCAATCTGCAATCTCTTTATGATGGAATCCATCTTCGGTCCTGACGGCCTCATCGCACAGCATCATCCCGATTACGAATTCCGCTCCGGCCAACTCGAAATGGCCGAAGCCGTCGCCACCGCTTTGAACGACCGTAAGCATCTGTTGGTCGAAGCCGGTACGGGAACAGGGAAGTCGCTGGCCTATCTCGTCCCCGCCATCGCCACCGGACGTCGCGTCATCATCTCGACCGGCACGAAAAATTTGCAGGAGCAGCTTTATTTCAAAGACATCCCTTTCCTGCAAAAAGTGCTGCCCAAAAAATTCAAGGCGACTTATCTCAAAGGCCGCAGCAATTACGTTTGTTTGCATCGGTTGAAGCGCGCCGAAACCGCGCCCGTGCTGGAAGGCATGGACGAAATAGACCAATTCGATCTGGTTCGCCGTTGGGCGTATGACAGCGAAACCGGCGACCGCGCCGAACTGACCGAACTGCCTGAGAAAGTAAATTTCTGGCGACACGTAGACGCGCGTTCCGACATTTGCATCGGCCAGAAATGTCCGAGCTTCGACGATTGTTTCATCACCAAAGCGCGTCAAGCCGCGCTCGATGCCGACATCGTGATCGTCAATCATCATTTGTTTTTCGCCGATCTCGCCTTGCGCGACAAAGAGTGGGGACAAGTGCTGCCCGATTATTCCGCCGTCATCTTCGACGAAGCCCATCAACTCGAAGACATCGCCGCGTCTTATTTCGGCGCGCACGTGTCGAGCTATCAGGTAGACGATCTGCTCGGCGACATTTCGCGCCTGCCCATCGTCAACGTCGAAGCCTCGCGCGAACTCATCCAGGCCACGGCGCGCGTGAGCAAGTTCGCCGATCAGTTCTGGCTGATCTTTTCGGGCAATGACCCGCGTCTGCCGCGCATGATGTCGAATGACGAAGGCCGCTTCGTTTTGCGGCAGCAAATGTTCGCGCGCAAGAATCGCGACGGTAACTTTGAAGCTACGCCCGCCGGTGAACGTTACGTGCAACTCAAGGCCGCGCTTGATCGGTTGGTGTCGAGCCTCAACGTAATCAAAGACGCGCCACCTGAAATGGAGCAAGTCCTACGACGTGCCGAACAACTGCGCTTCGATTTGCAATTCATCCTGATGGCCGATGATCCGATGTTTGTCTATTGGTGCGAGCGGCGCGGGCGCGGATTCTTTTTAACGGCGACGCCGATTGATTCGTCGGGCATTTTGGCCGATCGCCTGTTCGAGAAAATCGAAAGCTGCGTGTTGACCTCGGCGACGCTGACCAGCAACGCTTCGTTTGAATTCATCCGCTCGCGGCTCGGCGTAGAGAAGGCTGTCGAACTCATTGCCGATTCCAATTTCGATTACAAATCGCAGGCGCTGATTTATTTGCCGAAAGGCATGCCCGACCCGCGTGATCGCAACTTCACCGAAGCCGCCGCCGCAGAAATCATCAAGCTGTTGAACTTGAGCCAAGGCCGAGCTTTTGTGCTTTCAACTAGTCATGGCGGGATGCAGGCGTTGCGCCAACTGGTCGAACCCGAAATTGATTTTCCCATCCTGATGCAAGGCGAAGGCGCGCGCTCAGGTTTGTTGGATAAGTTTCGCGCTACGCCAAACTCGGTGCTGTTCGCTACCGCCAGTTTCTGGCAAGGCGTAGACGTGCGCGGCGAGAGCCTTTCCTGCGTCATCATTGACAAGCTGCCCTTTGCCGTCCCCTCAGACCCCGTCGTTGCCGCACGCCAGCGTCACATTGATAGCAAAGGCGGCAGCAGCTTCAACGAATACTCCGTGCCTTCCGCGATCATCACGCTTAAACAAGGCATAGGCCGCCTCATTCGCTCCGCCTCTGATCGCGGTGTGATTGCGTTGCTCGATGCGCGGCTGTTGACTAAAAACTACGGACAGCAATTTCTTGAAAGCCTGCCGCCGAGCCGCATCACGCAGGAGATTGACGACGTAGAGATTTTCTTCAGTGCGGCGTGAGATGGATTGTGCGCACAACGTTACTTCAACTTCATTCCGAACACCTTCACCAGAAAGCCCCACTCGTCGGCGATCTCTTCGATTACTTTGGCCGTGGGCTTGCCCGCGCCGTGTCCCGCTTTGGTTTCGATGCGAATCAACGTCGGCGCTTCGCCCGCTTGCGCGGCCTGCAATGTCGCTGCGAATTTGAAGCTATGCGCGGGTACGACGCGATCATCGTGGTCAGCCGTCGTGATGAAAGTCGGCGGATATTTCACACCGGCTTTCAGATTGTGCAGCGGTGAATAGGCATAAAGCGTTTTGAACTCTTCGGCGTTTTCTGACGAACCGTAATCGGATGTCCACGCCCAACCGATAGTGAACTTGTGAAAGCGCAGCATGTCCATCACGCCGACTGCGGGCAGCGCCGCGCCGAACAAGTCAGGACGTTGCGCGAGGCACGCGCCGACGAGCAGACCGCCGTTCGAGCCGCCTTGAATCGCCAGCTTGGACGTTGACGTATATTTGTTCGCAATCAGCCATTCCGCCGCCGCCATGAAATCGTCGAAGACGTTTTGCTTTTTGGCTTTCGTACCGGCGAGATGCCAGTCTTCACCATACTCGGCCCCGCCGCGCAAATTGGCTTGCGCATAAATGCCGCCCATTTCCATCCACACCAGATTGCGAATCGAGAAGGCGGGCGTGAGCGAGATGCTGAATCCGCCGTAACCATACAGCAGCGTCGGATTGTTGCCATCGAGTTTCACGCCTTTCTTATGCGTGATGAACAGCGGCACGCGCGTCCCGTCTTTGCTCTGATAAAAGACCTGTTTCGTTTCGTAATCGCTCGGCCTGAACGTGACCTGCGGCTGGCGATGGATTTTGCTCACATCCTTTTTTACGTCATAGCGATAAATCGTCGTCGGTGTAGTGAAACTCGTGAACGCATAAAACGTCTCGCCGTCAGCGCGCTTGCCGCCGAATCCCATCGCCGTGCCGATGCTCGGCAATTTGATTTCGCGCACGAATTTACCCGTGAGATCAAAGACTTTGATTTGCGCTTGCGCGTCTTTCAGATAAGACGCGATGAACTGATTGCCGACGAGCGAAACGCTTTCGAGGGTTTCTGCCGCTTGCGGAATCACTTCAGGAAAATCGCGCGAGCCGTTCGGACGGCTGATGTCCAGCACGATTACGCGCCCGCGCGCGGCGTGCCGGTCAGTGCGAAAGTAAAACCGCGTGCCGTCATTGCCGATGAAGTTGTAAGCCGCTTCCAGGTTCGGCAACAACTCTACGACTTTGCTATCAGCCCCTGTGTCTTTTTGACTGAGGTCTTGATAGAAAAAACGATTGCGCGGATCAGTGCCTTGCCACACGTTGATGACGAGGTATTGGCCGTCTTCGCTCACGTCGCCGCTGAAGCCCCATTCCTTTTGGTCTTTGCGTTCATAAACCAAGCGGTCGGCGCTCTGCGGCGTGCCCAACACATGGTAATAAAGCTTTTGAAAATAGTTCACGTCTTCGAGCTTGGTCTTTTCGTTCGGCTCGTCGTAACGGCTGTAAAAAAATCCCTGGCCGTCTTTCGACCACGCCGCACCTGAAAATTTCACCCACTTCAAATGATCGCTCGTGTCCTTGCCGGTAGCGATGTCGTGCACCTTCCACTCGTTCCAATCAGAACCCGAAGCCGCCAGGCCATAAGCCAGATGCTTGCCATCGCGGCTCACCGCGTAACCCGCCAACGCTACGGTGCCATCGTTCGACAGCGTATTCGGATCAAGCAGCACGCGCGGCTGTCCGTTTAACGCATCACTTACATAAAGCACGCTCTGATTTTGCAGCCCGTCGTTTTTGGTGAAGAAATACTTGCCGCCCTCTTTGAACGGGACGCCGTATTTTTCGTAATTCCACAGTTTGGTGAGCCGCTCTTTGATGTGCGCGCGTTCGGGAATCTGTTCGAGCAAGCCGAAGGTCAACCTGTTTTGTGCTTCGATCCACGCACGTGATTCCGGGCTGTCGGGGTTTTCGAGCCAGCGATAAGGGTCGGCGACTTTCGTGCCGTGATAATCATCCACTTGAGTGCCGCGTTCGGCTTTGGGGTAATCGAATTTTTGCGTCATGGTCTTATTGGTTTGTGCCGCGAGCGACAGACAGCCGCACAGCGCAACGCTGACGGCGAGCCAAAAACGAAAAGGGGAATTTTGCTTCATAAATCAAACTCACTTTCATTGCGACAGTTCGAGGGCATTCCGTATCGGGTCTCCGGTTTTTGTTCGATTCTTGTATTACAGCGATGGTGAGTGGAAAATCACGCGCATTAAAACACCTTTCCCTGACCACGACAAAAAAAGGATTGCTCCTATGGCGTCTATTCATTTTCAACGGCGAATCACGTTCTGTGTGTTGTTGTGTTTCGTTGGCCTTTATGTGGCAGATGCCCAATCACCTGCCGAAAGCGCGCTGGGCGAACGGCTCTACCTCACGCAATGCGCGATGTGCCACGGCCCACAAGGCGAAGGCGGTCGCGGCCCGGTACTGGCAAAGCCGAAGCTGTTGCACGCGCCTGATGACGAAGCGTTGCGCGCGGTGATTCGCTTCGGCATTGCGGGCACAGGCATGCCGGGTACGCGCTTGATCGAAACCGAAAACCGCGAACTCGCCGCTTACGTGCGCAAGCTGGGTCGCGTAGCGCCAACCGTGCTGGCCGGTGACGCGCAACGCGGCGCGCAGCTTTATCTCGGCAAAGGCGCTTGCGTGGTGTGCCACACGCTCGCAGGCAACGGCGGAGTCTTCGGCCCCGACCTCACCGGTATCGGCGCAAGCCGCAGCCCGCAACATCTGCGTGCATCTTTGCTCGATCCCACCGTAGATTTCCCGCGCGGCTTTGCCTACATCAGCGTGATGACGCGCACCGGACGTAAACTCAATGGCGTACGCGTCAATGAAGACAGCTTCTCCATCCAGTTCCGCGACGCAGCCGGAACGCTCCATTCGTTTTGGAAAAGCGACCTGCATGGGTTCCGCAAAGAACTGAAGCAATCGCCGATGCCTTCGTATCGCACGAAGCTCACGCCGAGTGAAATTGATGATCTCGTCGCCTATCTCGCCAGCTTGCAGGAGGCCAAATGAAATTACTTGTGTTGCTGTTGCTCACCGCCGTGACCGCGCTGGCGCAAGTGCCTTATGAACGCATTCGCAATGCGCCGCGTGAGCCGAACAGTTGGCTCACCAATGCGGGCGATTACGCTTCGCATCATTACTCCGCGCTCAATCAAATCAATCGCGCGAACGTCAACCGGTTGAAAGTCGCGTGGATGTATCAGGTGCGCAGTCGCCAAAATTTTGAGACGACGCCGCTCGTGTTCGACGGCGTGATGTATCTGACCGATCCGCCGAGCGATGTGACGGCGCTCGATTTGCGCACGGGACGACCGCTCTGGCATTACCGCCGCAGCATTCCGGCGGGCGTGCCGGCGTGTTGCGGCCAAGTCAATCGTGGCGTAGCGGCGCTGGGCGATCAGATTTTCATCAATACGATTGACGCGCATCTGGTCGCGCTCGATGCACGCACGGGCCGCGTGCGCTGGGATATCGAAGTTGCTGATTGGCGTCTGGCTTATACGTTGACCGCCGCGCCGTTGGCGATCAAGGACAAGATCATCGTCGGTAGCGCGGGCGCAGAATACGGCGTGCGCGGCTTTCTTGATGCTTATGACCCGCAAACAGGGAAGCGACTCTGGCGTTTTTGGACTACGCCTGCGCCGGGCGAACCTGGCAATGAAACGTGGTCGGGCGATAGTTGGCGGCAAGGCGGCGCGACGACCTGGGTGACGGGTTCTTACGATCCTGAATTGAATTTGCTCTATTGGGGCACGGGCAATCCGGGGCCTGATTACGACGGCTCGGTGCGGCTGGGCGACAATCTTTATTCCGATTGCGTGATTGCGCTTGACGCCGCGACGGGCAAGCTGAAATGGCACTTTCAATTCACGCCGCACGATGTCAACGACATGGATTCAAATCAGATTCCGGTGCTGCTCGATGCCAACTGGAAAGGGAAGCCGCGCAAGCTGATGCTCTTCGCCAATCGCAATGCGTTTTATTACGTGCTGGATCGCGCGACGGGCGAATTCCTGCACGCGCGCCAGTTCACGCGCCAGACCTGGGCCAAAGGACTCGACGCGCGCGGTCGCCCGATTCCCAATCCTGACAGCGTACCCAACGAAAAAGGCGCGCTCGTCTATCCCGACGATGACGGCTCATCGAATTGGTTCAGCCCTTCCTATAGCCCGCGTACGAACCTGTTCTATCAAACCGTGCGCGAAAAAGGCGCGCTCTATTTCAAAGTGAAGACCGAGTTCCAACCGGGTCGCCTTTACCTCGGCGCAGTAAAACGCGACCTCACCGACGAAGAGCCTTACGGCACGTTGCGTGCGCTGCATCCGCTCACGGGCGAGCTGGCGTGGAAATTCGATTTGCATTCGCCGCCGTGGGGCGGGTTGTTATCAACGGCAGGCGACTTGGTTTTTTCAGGCACGATGGAAGGCGATTTTTTCGCGCTCGATGCAATGAACGGCAAGTTGTTGTGGCGCTTTCAAACCGGCGGCGAAATCTGGTCGAATCCGATTAGCTACCAATTTGAAGGGCGGCAATTCATCAGCATTGCGTCGGGCAGCAGCTTGATTGTGTTCGGTCTTTGATGAGTGTCTTGACGCTACGCTTGAGTTGAAAGAGCTTGTGATCGTCACCTCAGCGCGTAGCCAAATCGACGATGAGACGATTCTCTTTGAC
>JABFSD010000090.1 GCA_013140935.1 Acidobacteriota bacterium | reverse complement strand
ACCCTACGGGCTTTGCGTTCGTGGCGAATCAAGGCAAGCGGCAAGTCGGCGTGATGGGCGACGAGATCAAATTGGCGAAAGGCTTGCAGTTGCGTATCGTCGCGCCCGTGGCGGGCACGATCAGGCTGTTTCGCAATGGCAAGCTGGTGCGAACCGCTGAGGCGCAGGATTTTTCTTACCCTTTGACCGAAGCGGGAACCTATCGCGCCGAAGTGTGGCTGACGCTGGATGGCGAAGCGCGTCCGTGGATTTATGCCAATCCGATTCGTGTGTTGTAAGGCGATTAGCCTTACAACGTTACTTCGTCCAATAACTCGGCAATCCTTTTTTCGTAGCCAGCAAAATCTCTTTGATTGCTTGCCGGTCTTGCGCGCTCAGGTGCGCGAGACGTGGCGACGCATCCTTGCCATTCAACGCATTCCACAATTGCTGATAAATGCACGTGAGCATTGCAGGCGGCAGCGCATCGAACGCGGCTGAATAAATCAGGAAGCTGCACGGATAACGAAACATGCGTTTGGTCATATCGAATTGATAGAGCGAACGGCCTTGCGCGTCGCGCGGACCGCGTTGCGCAAAAGCTTCGGCAAAGCCTGACGTACCGCGCACGGGTTCGGTGAGTTTGGCTTCGTCGGCGAACAGCAGGGCTTCAACCAATGGCTCGCAGGCCGATTTGATACGCCGCTCGGTCGAAGCCGCCGTCGTCGTGGTGAGTTCACCCAATGCCTCGACCATTACGTCGCGGTCGTGCAGGGCTTTGCGCGTTTCCCAGTTGGCGCTGGTGATGAGGTTGGTGACGCGGGTTTGATGTTCGATCACCATCAACGCAGCAATGTCGCTGTGCGGCGTGAGGTATTCGGTCGTATCAAAGCGTTTTTCGAGCGACATCACATTGAAGGCGCGTTCGCTGTCGAGCATTTCAGGGTTGCGCGCGTCGCGTGCGAAAGCATTGCCCATGTGCCGTTGCGCCCCATGCGTGCCGGTGACATACCAACCGCCCCAGCGTTGCGTGAGCGGCGAACGATAGTCGGTGACGAATCCGCCCGCGCGAAAGATGGGCTGGCCGTCGGGTTCGGGATAGATCGAACGAATCATCAGACCCGGTACGCGCGACGTAGCCGTGTTCTCGTGGCATTGCAAACACGCGTTGTCGCGTTGCACGCGCGGCGCAGTGGCATCTTGCGACAGCGTATAAAAGACGACGCCCTGGCGCGGATCTACGGCGGCGAGTTCGAGCAAGTCGCTGTGCGGGATGAAACCGATGGATATGTGATCGTTGAAATACAACGCGCGCGGTCGTTGCGGCGAAATCAATCGGGCCTGAAAACTGGTCTTGCCGAAATTCAGAATCTGGCTGTTGATGGGTATGTCGAGCGCCTTGAGCAGCGCGGGCAGCCAGCCGAATTGCTTGTCATAACTCAGCTTGGTTTCGCCGCGCGCGAGGCGTTGTTGCAGTTGCGTGATGGCGTCGTTGGCAGGCGTCTTTTCGTATTGAATCGCCGGATGCGCCGTGTCGGACTGTTGCGCCGCGCCGTTATGCAAGACCCGGACAGACAAGCTCAACGCGACCACCACCAGCAGTTTTCCGTAACGAATCAGCATGCGTTCCTCAAAACAAAAGGCCACCGACGTACAAGTACGCCGATGGCACAGAATTCAACACAAGGAGGAAAACAGCAAGTTAGTCGTGATTACTTTTTAACGTCAGTCGGTCCGTTTGATTACGTACCGAAACGTTGTAGAGCGGGTTGGTAACCCGCTCTACATTTCAGTTAAGCGAGGAACAGCATCTCGCGGTATTTCGGCAGCGGCCACAGCGTATCGTCCACCAGCGTTTCGAGCTTGTCGCAAATGTCGCGCACGGCGAGCATTGCGTCTGAAACGCTCAACGAGAACGCGGTCGCCTTCTTGTCGAGGTTGTCCGATTCGGCCTTTTCAACCGTGTGATCGAGTTTGCTTAACGCTGCGTTCAAGCCTGCGATCAACGCCGCGAAACTGGCGAGTTCGGCTTTTTGGCTGGCGACAGATGAACCGTCTACGCCAGCGGCAACGAGCGACGCAATCGAACCGGCAAGTTGCCCCTGATGTTTGTAAGCAGCAGGCAATACCATCGTGAGAGCGATGTCTTTGAGCGCGGCGACTTCGATTTCGAGGTCTTTGATGTAACGCTCGATTTCGAGGTGATAGCGCGAATCGAGTTCGTCGGCTTTATACACGCCCGATTTGGCAAACAACGCTTTGACCTCTTTGGTCTTGAGTTGCGCCAACGCTTCGGGCGATTTGGCGAGATTGAGCAAGCCGCGTTTGGCGGCTTCGTCGCGCCATTCGTCGGAATAGTTGTTGCCTTCAAAGCGAATCGCCTTGGTCTCGACGACGCACTCTTTAATTACATCGAGTACGGCTTTGTCGAAATCTTTCGTCTTCTTGATTGAGGCTTCAAGCCGCGTCGCTACTTCGGCCAGCGCTTCGCCGACCGCCGCGTTCAAGGTCGCCATCGGCGTCGCGGTCGAAACTGAAGAAGCCACCGCACGGAACTCGAACTTGTTGCCCGTGAAAGCAAAGGGCGAAGTGCGGTTGCGGTCAGTGTTGTCTTTGGCGATTTCGGGCAGTTTCGACAAGCCCAACGCGATGACCTGTTTTTCTGAACTCGAACCTTTCAGCTTGCCCGCTTCGATGGCGTCGAGAATTCTGGTCAACGCATCGCCAATGAAAGCCGAAATGATCGCGGGCGGCGCTTCGTTCGCGCCGAGGCGGTGGTCGTTGCCCGAACCCGCAATTGCCGCGCGCAACGCACCTTGATGTTTGTATACGCCCTTGAGCGTCGCCATCAGAAACACGAGAAACTGCAAATTTTTCTCAGGCGTCGCGCCCGGCTCTAACAGGTTCTCGCCATCGTCCGTAGACATTGACCAGTTGTTGTGTTTGCCGCTGCCGTTG
>JABFSD010001033.1 GCA_013140935.1 Acidobacteriota bacterium | reverse complement strand
GAGCCAACTGGCGGCACGCGGCATTCCGCGCGCGAATTTGATAGCTACTGGCGGGCCTCCCCACACTGAGGCCAACGCCAGTGCAGAAGAACAACAACGTAGCCGCGCGGTTACGTTCAAAATCACGCTGGCAGATCCCCAGCAGTCCAAACAGTAGTGATGTCGTAATGATTCAGAAGAAGATATGCATTTTAGGCGCTTTCGCCGTAGGCAAAACTAGTCTCGTCCGCCGCTTCATCGAAGACGGATTCGATGAAAAGTACCTGACCACCGTCGGCGTACAAATCAAGAAACGCGCAGTCACGGTCAATAACGTAGAGGTCAATCTCATCATTTGGGACTTGGCGGGCGAAGACGAATTTCAAAAGGTTCAGTTGAGTTATTTGCGCGGCGCGTCGGGTTACTTTCTGGTGGCCGACGGCACGCGCCCCACTACGCTCGACACGGCGAAGATACTGCGACAGCGCGTGACTGACACGATTGGCGCAGTGCCGTTCATCCTGCTCATCAACAAACAGGACGTACGTGACGATTGGGATTTGGACGACCGCGCGCTCGCCGAATTCGCGCAAGCCGGTTGCACGATCATTGAGACCAGCGCCAAAACCGGCCTGGGCGTAGCGGATGCCTTTCAACAACTCGCGGAAAAAATTCTGTAACCTAGGGAGTCAGAATACAGGAGTCAGGAGTCAGGAATGATTCGTCTCCTGTCTCCTGTCTCCTGTCTCCTGTCTCCTGTCTCCTGTCTCCTGTCTTGCGCTTATGATTCCTGCTCCCGTACAAACGCACATAGACAAGCTGATTGACGAAGATCGTTCGCCCGCTTATCTGCTCGCCGACGCCAACGGCAAGCTCGTTGCCGCCGGAGGCCAACTCGCGTTTTATGGGTTGGAGTCGCTCGTCATCGGCGACGACCTCAGCGAACAGCTTTATCAACTCGCCGGACAATTGCCGCTGCAAGGCGACGAACCGATGTTGCCCTGCGTACAAACCGACACCGGCACTTACGCCGATTTGCACTTTCTCAAAACGGCGGACGGCGATTACGTTTTATTTCTGGATGCGACGCAGTTCGAGCAACACCAGCGCGTGATGCAACAAAAAGGCAACGACCTCAGCCTCGCTTATCAGAAGCTGCAAAAAGAAATTCAGAAAAAAGAAGTCTTGTTACATTGCATTGTGCATGACCTGGCCGGGCCGCTGCTCGGCATCAAGGGCGGATATGAATTGCTCGCCAACGAGGCGCTCACGCCGCAAGGCCGCAAGTTTCTCGACATCGGTATGCGTCAGGCCAACAAGCAGGAAAAGCTGATTAAGGAAATTCTCGACGCTTTTGCCGCTGAAGTCGCTACGCTGGACTCGTTCACGATTGATCTCGAACAGGCACCGCGGGTCAACCAATCGCTGCGCGATGTGGCCGAAGCCCTGCAACCCGCTTTCTTACTCAACCACGTCAAGCTCAACATCATCGCGGCTGACGCGGCGGTGAACTGGCAAGTCGTCGGCGAACGTTCACGCCTTGACCGGGTCGTATCGAACCTGATCGAAAACGCGCTGCGCCACAGTCCGCCTGATACGACCGTCACCGTCGCCTGCCGCGAAAGCGACCATCACCAAATCCTCGTCACGATTGACGACGAAGGCCCCGGCGTACCGGCGGAACTCAGCGCGCAACTGTTTCAGAAATTTTCGCAAGGCAAGAAAGGCAAAGGCAAAATCGTCCTCGGATTGTATTTTTGCCGCATCACCGTCGAACACTGGGGCGGTTCCATCGGCCACGAACCGCTGCCCGAACGCGGCACGCGCTTCTGGTTCAAGCTGCCGCGTCCGCAAGGGCAAGCTGCCTGAGCGGTTTTATCGCACCCCTCAAATCACACCATTACTCGCAACGCACTCGGCAAGACTTCCAGCGTCTGCAATTCGACGGTCATGACTTCGCCGTCAATCATGATGTCCATGGGTTGGCCGAAATTGAGTTCGATGCGGCGGGCACGGCCTTGAAAGATGAGCGGATGATAGACGTGCGTGCCGTCATAACACTTGCGGAAGTTCCACAAAAAATCGAAGCGTCCGGCTGACCATCTGACGATATCAATCAGTCCATCGCCCGAATCAGCGCTGGGCGCGAGCATCATGTTGCCGCCCGTGTATTTGCTGTTGTTGAAAATCAGCAAGGCCGTCGCGGGCGGATTCGCTTCACTGAAACCATCCATCGTGAAAGGCAGCACGCGCTTTCTGAAACGCGCCAGACACGAGACCACGGCCAGACCGTAACCCGCCGCGCCCAGTTTCTTGAACCGCGCGTTCGCCAGCGTACACACATCGGCTACGAACCCCAGACTCAAGATATTGATGTAATAGAGCGTGCCTTGGGTATGCGTCAGCTTGATGACATCGCACGGACGTTCGCGCCCCGCGATGATGGCTTGCGTGGCATATTCAACGCCGTCTTTCGTGAAGTCGCGCAAAAACGAATTGCCTGTGCCCAACGGCAGAAAGCCCAACGCCGGTGGTTCGTCGCCCTCATGCACGGAAGCCGCTTCAGGAAATAAACCGTTGACGATCTCGAACGAAGTGCCGTCGCCGCCTACCCCGATGAAGCGGCGATAGCCTGCGGCATAAGCCTCGCGGGCGAGTTGCGTAGCGTGTCCGGCGTGATGCGTTTCGGCTACGTCAAAGGCGATGCCGGCTTGGCGCAAGCGTTCGAGCGCGGGGCCTAATAACTCGGCGCATTTGCCGAAGCCCGCTGCCGGGTTCACGATGGCAAGGGTGTCTGGGGTCATAAAATTGAATCAGTGAAATCAGTTTGTTCGCGGCGTAAATAAGCTATCGCGTTTGATCTGGCAAATCCGTCGCGTGAGTTGTCGTCTCAAGAAAGACGCGCGTAGAATGCGCCGTCATCATTTTCGCAGTTGCCTGTGAGGTGCATCGTTATGT
>JABFSD010000530.1 GCA_013140935.1 Acidobacteriota bacterium | reverse complement strand
CTGCACCGCCCGTGCGATTGCGCGTAGCGATTTCGACCGTCGCAATCGGAAAGGAATGCAGCGTGCGTGTTTCGCTGTATTCGATGGGTTTGCTGGCCGCCGCCGACAACACCGTCACAGCCTGTGGGCCTTGCAACGAGAACAGCGCGAGTTCTTCGGTAACATCGGTCAGGAAGAATTCACCGGCGGGCACGAAACGTGAAAGGTTTTTGAATATCTTCTCGCGGTTGCTGGCGTCGAGTTCGATCAACAACCCTTGCTCGGTGTGGTAAATCACGGTCAGCGCCGCGACCTTGCCTTGCAGGTTGGGAAAGCACGCGAATACGCCTTGATAAGGTTCGAGCGTTTTTACGTCGTTGCTTACCAAACCATTTAAAAACTGAATCGCGTTCTTGCCCGTGAGACGCAGCTTCGCGGCGGGCGAGAAATCAATCAGCGCCGCTCCGTGACGAATCGTTTCGTATTCCTTACGCACGTCTCCGTAATCGGCGGGCAGCACGGCAGGATCGAATTGTGGTGTGAATGGAGATGACAAAATTCAGGTGGCTGATGAAGGAGGAGCGTCAGTCGAATCAAGAGACAAGCGAGAAACCGGATGACGTCATTCTCAATTCTTCATTCTCAATTCCTATGCAAGAGACAGTCTTTCACTGCATAAGAATTGAGAATGGAGAATTGAGAATGACGATTGTCATCGCATCGCTTGCAGCCAATGCGCCTAACGCGCGAGGCTCAGGTCGCTGACGCTCCCCGTTTTGATGTTACGCCGAAAACGACGTGCCGCAGCCGCAGCCGCCGCTCGCGTTCGGGTTGCTGAATGTGAAGCCTGATCCCATCACGCCGCTGACGTAATCAATCTGGACGTTTTCGAGATATTGCGCGCTGAACATATCAACAAAGACGCGCAGTCCGGCGGTCTCTACGACTTCGTCGGTCTCTTGCGGCGCTTCTTCGATGTTCATGCCGTATTGAAAGCCAGAGCAGCCGCCCGGTACGACGCGCACGCGCAGCCCGCCTTCGGTGCCGACGCTTTCACCTTCAATAAATTTTCTGACTTCGACTAATGCCGATTCGGTTAATGCGAGATTCATGGTTGGTTCTCCTTATGGTTGATGTGACGACCTGATGTGGTCGCCGGGTTGTTAATAGTGCGTTATTGGTTTGATGTTTCGAGTGCATACTCGAAATCATACGAATGTTTGCCGTCAGCGATGTTGATTGTCATCTTGCCGGTCAGTCCGGTGAGTTCATCGGTGCCTGAATCGGGAATGACGGTGACGGATTGTTGCGGCACGCCGCGCGTCATCGTGCTGCTGTGTTGCAACAGGAACGTGCCGCTATGTCCGTGCAGCTTGCCGGTGACGCGCTCAATGGCGACATAACCGCCTGAACCTTTCGTCGCCGTCATCGCGCCTAACATTTGTCCCAAGCTGACGGCTTCGAGATCGCCGTGGTATTGCTTGTCAATGAGCATTCGGCCCAGCGGCGCGTCTTCGGATTGGTAATCCTGTTGTGCGGTAAGCTTAACTTCAAATGGGCCGCTTGCGTGGTTCATCTTATTCCTTCTGAGCAGTTGAGTTTCTCGACAGACCATTCGACTTAACCACCACGGGTTCAAGCGTGCGCGTCGTATGCTCTGTGACGCTTAACACCGGTTCGAGGCCTGCATTGAGTACGAGTTTGGAAGTCGTGTTAGCCGCCGACAGGGCCGCTGGTTCAGGCGTATGGTGCGGCGCTACCCGTGGATGCAAGATCGGCGCTAGCATTGCATACATACTTAGCAAGACCCCGCTGAAAACCATCAGCAGCCCCAACAAACCAGTGGGGTAGCCCAGTCCCAGTTCGTGCCTTTTCTCCAGTGCAAGCAGGCAGCCTCCTCCAAACATTACAGCGATTCCACTGAACAACAGCCAAGCTAAACGCGCCCTTCGTGCCACTTGGTGCTGGGCAGGTTTGGACCCAGACAATTGGCTCGCAACAATTTGTTGAATGGCCTGCAACTCCAAGCCGCATGAGCGACAGAATCGTTGTGTTTCCGAAGTTTGAGTTCCGCAAGCAGGACAATGCATCTGTATTCCTCGTATGGTTTTTGATCTGGGTTCGGTTTCACATACGCCCAGCCTACCGCCTGTGTTCGCCCAAATCGCCGCAACAAAAGCAGCTTGTGAAAATCCGTGCATCGGATTGCTATTGTCCATTGTTCCTTTTTGAAAAGGTTTACTACTTCAAATTCAAAACCGGCAGCGCCTTGTTCGACTTGATCGCTTGAATGCTGACTTGCGCCGCTACGTTTTGCGCGACGTGCGTGAACGCTTTGGCTTGCGGGCTGTCGGGCTGGCTGATGACGATGGGGATGCCCATGTCGCCGCCTTCACGGATGTTGATCGAGATCGGAATGCCGCCCAGGAAGGCGACTTCATAACGATCCGCTAGCGCTTCGCCGCCGCCGTTGCCAAAGATGAAATACTTGTTGCCGTCGTTCGGGCATTCAAAATAACTCATGTTTTCGACGATGCCCAGCACGGGAACCTGTAATTGCTCGAACATGTTGTAAGCCTTGCGCACGTCACTCAATGCGACTTCCTGTGGCGTAGTCACGAGTACTGCGCCTGCGACGGCGACCATTTGCGCGAGACTAAGTTGTACGTCGCCCGTGCCTGGCGGCATATCAACCACCAAGTAATCGAGTTCGCCCCATTCAACCTGCCGCAGGAACTGGCTCACCGCCGAATGCAGCATCGGGCCGCGCCATACGATGGCCTTGTCGCCGGGGTTGAGCAAGCCAACGGACATGGTTTTTACGCCGTGGTAAACCGGCGGCACGAGCTTATCATTGCGTACCGCAGGCGAATCGTTGCCGCCCATCATGATCGGTACGTTCGGGCCGTAAATGTCAGTGTCTACGATGCCGACTTTCGCGCCCATCAGCGCGAGCGAGACGGCGAGATTGACCGAGACGGTGGATTTGCCTACGCCACCTTTGCCGGAACTCACAGCGATGATGTGCTTGATGCCTTCGAGCGCAGCCTTGTCAATGTTGCCTTTGGCTTTGGGCACTTCGGCTTCCATCTTGGCTTCGACGCGCTCGACGCCGGGGATGGACATCACGGCTTTCTCGGCTTCGAACTTGAGTTGGTCGCGCACAGGGCACGCGGGCGTAGTGAGTACGAAGCGAAAGCTCACGATGCCGCCGCAAATGGCTACGTCGCGAATCATGTTCAGCGTGACGATGTCTTTGTGTAAGTCAGGGTCTTTGACGGCGCGCAAGGCGTGCAAGACAAGTTCTTCAGTAATGTTCAAGGTCATCTCTTCGGTCATTCGTTCGTGTTTTCCTCACTTCTCTTCGGCATCTGGTGGTTGAGCATCACTGCTCTGCGGGGTTGCACATTGCCGTATTTGTCAATTGTCGGTCTAAACCAAATGGTTGTACGAAAGTCATTACGCTCGCCGCGTGCGTGTTGAATGACCTGCTCCAACGCCAATTCGATTCTGGCAAACTCTTCATCGCTGACGTATTTCTTTGCTTTGGTTTTAGCCATTTCTTTTCTGCAACTGCACGATATGAAACTCGCACATCGTCGCACCTTCGGTAATGCGGCAATCGCGGATGACTTCGCAGCCCAGCGCTTCCTGATAAACGCGCAGTTCCTGTTCGCACACGTGCGGGTGAACCGCTGCGATTTTTTCAGTAGGGCAATTGCGTTGGCGCAAGCGATAGCTGCCGTCTTTCAATTTGCGCGTCTCGGCTTGGTAGCCCTTTTCGCTGATCGCTTTGGTCAGCGTCTTGATGCGTTCGTCGAAACTCAAATCGCTCAGTTGGGTTTGCAGTTCTTCGATCAACGCATCGGCGCGGCCTTGCAAGACACGCTGCAAACCTTCTTCGCCGAACTCGCGTTGCACCTGCGCCAGTACGGCTTGCGCGAATTCATCGTAATTGCGCGGGAACAGGCAACTCGCTTTTTCGGTCAGCCGATAAACGAAACGCGGACGCCCACGGTCGCGGTGTTCCTGTTCGTATTCAATCAGCCCGTCGCTTTCGAGCAAGCTCAGATGGCGGCGCACGCAAACTTTCGATACGTCGAGTGCGGCGGCCAACTGTTCGACCGTCAGCGCGCCTTTGGTCTTGAGCAAGTCAATGATGGCGCTGCGCGATTCTTTGAGAATGTTTTCTACGTTGGCGACTGACACGCGCCGGAGCATAGGAAACGGTCGGACTTATGTCAACGTTTTGGTTATTTAATTCGCCGCGCACAATGAATGGCTGGTCAAAGTCATAGACTTCGGCATCGTGCGCGTCCGCGGCCAAAGCATCGTCTTAGGCCAGAGCGCCGGCCAGATGGCTGGTATGCTGTATTACGTGTCGCCGGAGTGTGACCGGACGCGACGTGACGCCCGCCAGCGATGTTTACGCGCTGGGCGTCATCGCTTACGAAATGCTCACAGGCCGCCCGCCGCATAACCCTGAAAACCCTGCGCACCTGCTCAAGTTGCAAGAAGCAGGCGTCAAGCTGATGCCTACGGCCTTGCGTCCCGCGCTGCCCCAAGCGGCAGAAGCCGTGTTGCTCAAGGCTTTGTCATGCGACGCGCACAAGCGCCCCGCCTCGGCGCGCGCATTCAGTTCGGTATAGTACTGGCTTGTTCGTGACAGGAACTTTCAGGTTGCATACAATCCGCCGCGTTATGACAAGCCAATTTCTTTGGGATGTATTTCTGAGCCACAGCAGCCGCGACAAGCCACAGGTGCAGCAATTGGCTGAACATTTGCGCGATGCAGGCTTACAAGTGTGGTTCGATCAATGGGTAGTCAAACCAGGTGACGACATCTATGCGGCTATTGAACACGGTCTCGAATACTCGCGCGTGCTGATTCTGTGCCTCTCACAAGTCGCGTTGGATTCCGACTGGGTGAAGCTCGAACGCAACACTGCCATCTTCCGCGATCCGCAAAATAAGGAACGTCGTTTCATTCCGTTGCTGTTGGAAGATTGCAAAATGCCTTCCGTGCTACGCCGCCTTTTATACGTGGATTGGCGTGGCCGCAGCGAAGAAGTCCTGACCGATTTGATTCAATCCTGCCGACCGCCTCAGCCCAAGGGAAAAGCGAAAGCGTCTCGTAA
The DNA here is from genome assembly GCA_013140935.1 of Acidobacteriota bacterium. Taxonomy (GTDB): domain Bacteria; phylum Acidobacteriota; class Blastocatellia; order RBC074; family RBC074; genus JACPYM01. Next base: position 4,203 of record JABFSD010000530.1, on the reverse strand, counting down.
AGCGCAATTTATTGCGCCCCCGACCGGCACGATGCGTTTCGACAGTCCGCTTTACATCCAGCGCGAAGCGGACGCGTACACACAGATAGCGGCGCAACAAGTGGCGGAAACCATCGTCATAAAAGCGCCGCGACAGATGGGCAAAAGCAGCTTGCTCATCAGCTACCTCGCGGCTTGCCGTCAGGCTGACAAGCAAACCGTGATGCTTGATCTGGCTTCGTTAGCCACCGATGAAGAGTTGGCTGATTATCCGTCGTTTCTGACGCTGCTTGCGCAAGCGATGTGGGAGCAATTGGGACAACCAGCGAAAGCGGCTCCCCCGCGTCTCAAGCATCAGCGCGCAATGGTTCAATATCTCGCAAGCTCGTTGCTGCCCGCGCTGGACAATCCGGTCGTGATCGCTTTCGATGAAATCGAGCGGGTGCTAGGGCGGCCTTATCAATCCGATTTCTTTTCGATGCTGCGTTCGTGGCACAACCTGCGCGCCGATCAATCAAGCGGCTTCGCCGAACTGGGCTTGGCATTGGTGATTTCAACGGAGCCGTATCTTTTTATCAAAGACGGCCTGCGCTCGCCTTTCAACGTCGGCTTGAACATTGCGCTGCGCCATTTCAACGAAGCTGAGTGCCGCAAGCTGAATCGTCACTATCACGCCCGCTTGACCCAAGTCGAGCTTGAACGATTGATGCAATTGTTGAACGGTCATCCACACCTGACGCATCTCGCCCTGCACGCGCTGACCGGCCCGCACGCGATGGATTTTGCCACGTTGTGGGTAAAAGCGGCGGAGCGCGATGGGCCGTTCGGCACACATCTGCGCGCTTTGGAAAGCAGGCTGATGGATGATGCAGGGCGCAAGCTCTCGGCGGCGATGCGGCAAATCATCAAGGACGGCAAGGCTCCGGCCAGAGATGATTTCTATCGCTTGCTCGGCGCGGGATTGGTAAGAGAAGACGGCGAGCGTATGATTCCTGCCAACCAACTCTACCAACGATTTTTCGCCCGACTGTGATGATCGCGCAAACCAAACAACTCAGACTCCAGGTCGGCGGCACGGTCAATCCGCGCACCAGCATCTACATCGTTCGTCCGAGCGACGACGAGTTGTTCGGACTGTTGCAACGGGGTGAGTACGCCAACGTGCTTTGTTCACGCCAGATGGGCAAGAGCAGTTTGCTCGTGCGCACCAAAGCGCGCCTTCAGGATCAAGGCTATGCAACCGCTGCATTGGATGTCGCTGGCTATCTCGGAACGATGGGAGACGCCAACGAGTGGTATCAAGGCTTGCTCGACGGCATTGCTCAACAATTGCATCTCGATGTGGATGTCATCGAATGGTGGAAAGCCTCCCGCGCCATCACGCCCAACCAACGGCTGATTCAATTCTTCCGCGATGAAATCGCCGCCAAATCATCCGTTCCTGTTGTCATCTTTCTCGACGAGATAGACAGTACGATTGCATTGCCTTTCACTGACGACTTCTTCGTAGCGATTCGCGCAATGTATAACAATCGCGCCTCTGAACCACTCTTCGAACGCATCACTTTCTGTCTTGTCGGAGTAGCAACACCTGACGAGTTAATCAAGAATCTCCGCACCACTCCCTACAATATCGGCAGGACGGTAGAGCTACAGGATTTCGATTTTGATCGAGACGATTTGAGGCCATTGTTTCGCGTATTGGCCGATGACCCCGCAAAAGGAAAAGCCATTGCAGAAACTGTGTTGAGATGGACAGGTGGGCATCCATATCTGACGGTTCGCCTCTGCGATCAATTGGTCGCCACAAGTCGGATTTTGCCAGAAGAAGTAGATGGGCTAATCAACCGAGAATTCGGAAGCCTTGATGAATTGCATTCGGACGTTCACTTTCAACAGGTGCTACGTTTTCTGGATGAACGTGTAGAAGACAGGCGAACGGCGCTTGCCCTTTATCAGCGCATTCGCAGCGGAGAACAAGTCCGCGATGAGACTACGTCTACACATATTGCGCTAAGACTCTCTGGGATCGTCAAACGCAACCGACACGGTTACCTCGTAGTACGTAACCCAATCTATGCACGCGTCTTCACTAATGGATGGATAGTGAAAACTTTGGCACTTGCTGATTCTTCAATTAGTGAAAATTGGATAGCAAGACCTCTAGTAGCCAAGACCTCGCCATTCGATAAGCTACTAGAAAGCCTGAATAGTGACCGTGATTTAGCTGGTGTGGAATATGAGCATCTGCGACACGCTTTGATAATGTTTTTTCAACACCATAACTGCCTGTTTCCTGAAGACCTTGCTGACAAAACGCTTGATCGTGTTGCACGTAAAATGGGAGAAGGCAATGCAATTTCTGATCTGAACAGATACTGTTTCGGTGTGGCTAAGTTTATCGCCCTTGAAGATTCACATAAGCGGCTTGAACAGGATGTTTTCACTAAGGATATTGTTAATGACTTATCCTTGCGAGCAACTGCGTCAGGTAATCTTGACCACTCTTTACACCAAGAGCAACGACTTGATTGTTTACGCCATTGCTTGAAAACACTTTCGATAGCAGACAGAGAATTTCTAATACGGTACTACGACTACCCCCGTGACCATAAAGAATTGGCAACACAATTTGGTATTAGCCCCAATTCAATGCGTGTACGTGCCTATAGGCTAAGATCGGCCATATTAGCGTGTATGAACGGGTGTATGGACAGAAAGGAAAAAGGCTGAGGCTCACATCAATTGCGGACAGTTTCCCTACACACGCACAAGCGGTTAAGCCACGCGGAAATGGATATTGTTCTCGATTACGTTTGTGACTGGACGGAACATCGGCAAATCTATTTTCTCTGGCGTCCGTTGCTGCCCGACCAGGTGACGATTACGTGCCGGAAGTCGCCGTCGAAGCGCAATGCGATTTCATCATTTCGTACAATAAGCGCGACTTTGTTGGGGCAGAACGCTTCGGTATCGCGGTCGTTACGCCGCCAGAATTTTTGAGCATTTTGGAGCAACGCAAATGACCAACCTGAATGTAATTGTGCCGGATTCGATCTATCAACAAGTCGCTACGCTGGCGCATAACGATCAAGTCACGCTCGACCAATTCGTTTCTACCGCGTTGGCTGAGAAAGTGTCGGCGTTGTTGACGGAAGACTATTTGGCGCAGCGCGCCGCTCGCGCTGACCGCGAGAAATTTTTAGCGGTGATGGCGAAGGTGCCAGATGTAGAGCCGGAAGAGTTTGATCGGCTACCATAGCAGCAAAGCTGTGTGACCATATCGTTTGCCTTATCGTCTACCAAAAATTATAAATTTTACTTCCTGGGCAGATTGGGCAAAGATTGCGAACTTATTTCGGGCGCACTATCTTCACGATCAACATAAAGCATTCAGAGCAACGCGATCATTTGAGCGTTGCGCAATCATCAAAATGGAGTGGGTTAGCAGATGTCTACCTCGACAGTAGAAGAATACGCAAAGACGACGCAGGTCGAAGAACTCGAAACCGTTACCATCCGCTTTTGCGGCGATTCGGGCGACGGGATGCAATTAACGGGAACGCAATTCACGTCTACGGCTGCGATTTTTGGCAACGATATTTCTACGTTGCCGGACTTTCCGGCTGAGATTCGCGCGCCGCAGGGCAGCTTGCCGGGCGTGTCGGGCTTTCAGTTGAATTTCAGCAGCCGCGAAATTCATACGCCGGGCGACGAACTCAACGCGCTCGTAGCGATGAATCCGGCAGCTTTGAAAACCAACGTCGCGGACCTCGAACAGGGCGGCATCCTGTTGGTGAACGAAAACGAATTCAACGCGGCGAATTTCAAGAAGGCCAGCATCGCGGCGAATCCGTTGGAAGACGGTTCGTTGAGCGCGTACCGTTTGTTCAAGTTGCCGATCACCGACCTGACGTTGAAAGCCGTCGAAGATTTCAAACTGCCTTTCAAAATCGCCGAACGCGCGAAGAACTTTTACGCGCTGGGTTTGGTTTATTGGCTCTATGACCGTTCGCTCGAACAGACCGAAACGTGGATTCAAGAGAAGTTCGGCAACAAACCTGAGATTGCCAGTTCAAATTTGGCGGCGTTGCGCGCGGGGTTTAATTACGCCGACACGACTGAAATTTTTACGACGCACTATCGCGTCAGCAAAGCCAAAATCAGTCCGGGCAAATATCGCAACATCACGGGCAATCAGGCGACCGCGATTGGATTCATCAC
>JABFSD010000831.1 GCA_013140935.1 Acidobacteriota bacterium | reverse complement strand
CAGATATTTATTGCCAAAAGCCGATCAGCGTAGACGTGACCGAAGGCCACGCGATGTTGGCGGCAGCGCGCAAATACCAGCGCGTCGTACAAGTCGGTACGCAACGCCGTTCGACGCCGCACTTGATTGACGCCATCGAGCAAGTCATCAAACCCGGCAAGCTGGGCAAAATCGGGCTGGTAGAGATTTATTGCTATTACCACATGCGCGCGAAAGAGAATCCGCCTGACAGCGCACCGCCCGAACAGCTCGATTACGAAATGTGGACCGGGCCGGCGCCGATGCGGCCTTTTAACGCGCTGACGCATCCGCGCCGCTGGCGGGCGTTTATGGAATACGGCAATGGCATCATGGGTGATATGTGCATACACATGCTCGACATGGTGCGCTGGATGTTGAATCTCGGCTGGCCCACCGAGGTTTCATCGAATGGCGGCATCCTGATTGATAAAGCGAGTAAGGCGAACATCAGCGATACGCAAACGGCGACGTTCTCTTTCCCTGAGTTTCCTGTTGTGTGGACGCATCGCACTTACGGACATCCGCCTGATCCGAAATATCCGTGGGGCGCGACGATCTATGGTGAAAAGGGAACGTTGAAAGCCAGCGTGATGAGTTTCGATTACACGCCGATGGATAAGAACGAGCAGCCGATTCATCGCGAGGTGAAAATGGAATTGGAAGAATATCCGATCGACAAAGTCGAAAAGGATTTGGAAAAACATGTTGCGCCTGCGATTCGCGGCCACATGAAAGATTTATTGCGTTGCATCGAAACCCGTAAATACCCAGTGGCTGACATCGAGCAAGGTTATATTTCTACGGCAAGCTGCATTTTGGCGAATCACTCGTTGACGTTGGGGCGTTCGTTGAAATGGGATGCGGCGAAAAACCAAGTCGTAGGCGATGCCGAAGCGAATAAGTTGCTTACACGGGAATACCGCAAGCCGTGGGTGCATCCGAAAGCCAGCTAACTCAACTCAAAAAATAAAAAGCCGCCGAAGTATTTTTTCACTCGGCGGCTTTTTATTTTCATTACAGCGTATTTATTGTGGCAGGCTTTTCGGCGCTTGCGCGTGTTGCCAGCCTTCACCATTCAAGGACTTCAAAAATTCTACCAGGTCTTTCTTGTCCTGCTCGGTCAAGTCCAGCTTCTTCATCCGTTGATCGAGATTCGGGTTGGGATTGCCGCCCTTGTTGTAATACTCGACCACGTCTTCCAACGTCGTGAGGCTGCCGTCGTGCATGTAAGGCGCAGTGCGCGCGATCTCGCGCAACGTAGGCGTCTTGAATGCGCCGCGTTCAGAGGCGCGCTTGGTGTAAAGCTCGCGTCCTAGATCGGGTTCGGGTTTATCCATGCCTACGCCGAGGTTGTTGAACGAGCCGTCGGTGAAGTTGATGCCGAAATGGCATTGATCGCATTTCGCCTTGTCGAAAAACACCATGAAGCCGCGCCGCGCGCTTTCGCTCAACGCCGTTTTGTTGCCCGCCTTGTAACGGTCATACGCCGAATTGCCCGACACCACGCGGCGTTCAAACGTAGCAATGGCTTTGGCGACTCGATCAATATCAACGTCTTCGCTGCCAAAGGCTGCTCTGAACAACGGCGCATAACCCTTGACGCCTCTCAGCTTCGTGACCACCGCGTCGTGCGTCGTCGCCATTTCAATCGGATTTTGAATCGGGCCTTTCGCTTGTTCTTCTAGTGTCACGGCGCGTCCGTCCCAAAACTGCTCGACGCTGTAAACGCGGTTGATGACGGTGGGTGCGCTGCGTCCCCCTTTTTGGTTGCGTACGCCGGTTGAAAACGGTTGCCCGTCAGTGAAGGCGAATTTGGGATCGTGGCAACTGGCGCAGGCTACGGTTTCATCCGCCGAAAGCCGCTTATCGAAAAATAACGCGCGTCCCAATTCCATCTTGGCCGTTGTGTAAGGGTTGTCGCTCGGCCAGACCGGTTCGACCAAACCCAGCGGCATAACGATTTTGGCGCGTTGTGTTTGGGCAGCGCGTTGCGCTTCCGCCGGAGCGATGCCGTTTGATAACAACAGCATCGCCGCCAGCGTTAAGGCACATCCACTCAAAATTAGTTTGAACATGGTCACCTCCGTGAAGCGATTATTTAATCAAGCCAGTCACGTACAAAGCCTTTTGCCCGTCTACTTTCGACGAAGTGCCGGTGACTTCGACGATGTTGCCTACGTGTTCGATGGCCTTCTCGCGCAACGCAGTCAGGCCGTCGCGGCGCGGATTATGTTCTTCTTCCATCAACAAATAGATTGAACCGTCTTTGGTCATCAGGCCGATGGGCTGGCCGTGACGGAAGCATTTCTGTCCGCAATCGCGATGCTTGTCGCCGTGTTTGCCGACTTGCAAATAGCACGAATAGTCAATGATCTCGCCGATCAACGTCGTGATTTCGCCCGCGACTGGTTTGCCATCCACCGCTGCGCCCACCGTAGTCGCGCTCCACGGCGATGAAGGTGCCGAACCGATCTTGTCAGCGGGTTGTTCCCACGTGCCTTTGGTCGGCGTGAATTGCGGATACAACACGCCCGGGCCTTTTTTGGCAGGTGCGGCTTTTTTAGCAGGTTTGGCGGATTGGGCTTGTGCGGTGAGCGCCAACGCCGTCAGCGCCGCGCACAAAACGAATGTCTTCAACTTGAACATAGAGGTCTCCTTCCTCAGAGAGGTTAATAGGGATCATCGCCAGAATTCACGATGGAAAAAGAATACAGATGGGTAACGGAAGCGATGGTGATGCTAGGCATACGGGTTTAGACTGTCAACACTCGTAGCGGTTTACGAGTGCGTGCGACCTAGCATTGAAGCAAGGACCTCACCATTGCCCGTTGCCAATTACCCATTGCCAATTGATAAGCAGAGAGAAGACTGCTCTTCCTGCTTATCAATTGGCAATGGGTAATTGGCAACGGGCAATGG
>JABFSD010000949.1 GCA_013140935.1 Acidobacteriota bacterium | reverse complement strand
ACAACGCGACAGCGCAGCAGAAAGACGACGTGCAATCCGCGCTGGAGCGCGCCGAAAAAACGCAAGACCCCAACGAACGCGATGCGCATTTCGCCGACGCCGCTTTTGAAGCATTGGAAGACAACGATTACGAACAAGCTCTCAGCATTGCTGGCCGCATCGTAGACGTTGAGTTACGCCGCCGCGCCAAATCGTGGATCAACTATCAGGCTGCCGAAGCGGCGCGCGAAAAGAAACAGTGGGACGACGCGCGCCGCTATGCGTTGGAGGTGAGTGACACTGATCAACGCGCGTTTCTGCTATTCGGCGTCGCGCAGGCTTTGCTCAAAGCCAATGATCGTCCGCGTGCCATCGAAATGTTGCAAACCGCGCAACGCGAAGCCGAAGCCGCTGAAGACACGCCCGCCAAAGTGCGCGCGTTGATCGGCATTGCGAATACGTGGGCGGGTTTCGATGCCTTGCGCGGATTCGAGGCCATCGAAATTGCCGTGAAAGCCGCCAATCAACTCAAAGAGCCGCGCACCTTCGACCAGGACGATGCCCGCGTCGTGCGCAGCTTTGAATCGAAATTTGGTTCGCGCACTAACACCAGCACCGTGCCTGATTTTGAATTGGGCCGATCACTCGTCATTCTCGCGCGCCATGATTTCGAACGGGCGCTCAATGTGGCGCAAACGCTGACGCACAAGCCTGCGAAAGTGGCTGCGTTGCTGACGCTCAACGAATCGGTGCTGAAAAAAAGTGAAAAGTGAAAAGTGAACGTAATAAATCGAGTGCCAGCACTTTTCACTTTTTACTTTTCTCTTTCATGATGCACGGCGCATGGCTATCACACCGTTCAAGCATCTGCGCCTCGTCGCAATTCTGCTCATCGTTTTTCTTTCCTCTTCTTGCCTCAAGGCGACGAAGCCTACGTTGCCCAAAGTCTTTCCTGCGCGCACTGCGCCCTCAGGCAAGCCGCCGATCATTTTGATTCCGGGCATTCTGGGTTCCGAACTCGTCAACGCCCAAGGCGAACGTATATGGCCGGAAGTTTTTCCCAAGGACCGCGATGCTTTACTGCTGCCCATCACCAGCGATGTGTTGGCGGAAAACCGCGATGACTTGGTTGTTACACGCGTGATGGAAAGCGCCGATTTGGGAGCGTTGATTCCGCAGATTGGTGTTTACGAGGGCTTGCTCAAGGCGCTCGAAGATTACGGCGGATATAAGCGCGGCGACTTGGCGCATCCGCCGCAGGATGGCTTTCAGGATACGTATTATTTGTTCGCCTACGACTGGCGGTGCGATAACGTCGAAGCTGCGCAAAAGTTGTCGGCGACCATTGAGCGTTTGAAAGCGCAATGGAACAAGCCCGATTTACGCTTCGATGTGATTGGTCATTCGATGGGCGGTCTGGTCGCGCGTTACTTTGCGATGTATGGCGACCGCGATTTAACGAGTGAACCGCAAGCGGATTGGGCGGGCGCGCGACACATCAATCGTTTGATCCTGATGGGATCGCCGAATGCAGGTTCGTTCGATGCGTTTCGCACGATTCATCAGGGCTATTCGGTGACGGCGGCAGATAAGGCTTCGTTCAAACTGTTTCGCGGCACGCATCGGCGGATGACGTTTACCGTGCCGTCGGTTTACCAACTCTTGCCGCGCAACGAAGGCGCGCGGTTTTACGACGCGAAGTTGCAACGGCTTGCCCTGGATTGGTACGACGCGGCGACGTGGCGCAAGTGGCAATGGTCAGCGGCGTTCGCGCCTGACATCGCAAACGAAGAAACCAAAAAACTCGGTGTGACGACGCAACAGCAATTGGCCGCACGCCGCGCGGAATACTTGCAGGTCGTACTCAACCGCGCTCGTGCCTTTCATCAAGCCTTGGATGCCGTGAGTACGCCGCCCGAACACTTGCGGCCTTATCTCATTGGCGGCGATTGCGAAGCTACGATTGCCGGAGCTTTGCTAGTTACCGAGAACAATCAGCCGCGCACGCTGTTCTGGCCGAATGCTTTGATCGGCGACCGCAAGCAACGCCGTGCCGCGCTTGATTTGATTTTTCTGCCCGGCGATGGCCGCGTAATTCGCCAAAGCCTGATGGGGCTTTCAACGTTGGAGCCTTATACGCGGACGATGCAACTCGCGCCGCAACAAACGCTGTTCAATTGCGAAGTCCACGGCGACCTGCCATTGAACCTCGTTATTCAAAACAATTTGCTGACGGTCTTGTTGGGCAATCGTTATTGAGATGATTCGGCGTAATTGCGCCGCGCGTGTTTCAATCTTTCCGGGTCTGATTTAGAATGCCCGCGAAATCCCAAAACAATCGGTAGAAAACAATGGAAGACGATTCGTGATTTCGCTTCTGTTCGGGTTCTGCCCATCATTCACGCATCGTTTCAGACATCCCCAATTTTATGTTGACCATAGGCATTCATTACATCGGCACCATCGCTTCGATAGACGTTCGCGGCAAACTTTTCAAAGGACAAGGCGGACATCAGTTACAAATCTTGACTGACAAAGTGCTCACGGCGGGTACGACCAAAGTCATTCTCAATCTGACGGAAGTGCCGCTGATTGATTCGATGGGCATTGGCGAAATCGTGCGCGCCTTCAAGCGCGTCGAAGAAGCGGGCGGCAAATTCAAGATCGTAGGTATGACGGAGCGCGTTTACGGCACGATGCGTATGACGCAATTGCTCGACCTCATCGAAAGCCACAAGACCGAAGAGGAAGCCATCGAAAGTTTCTCGAAGAAAAAAGGTAAGGGCAAAAAGAAAGACGACGATGAAGCGGACGACGACGATGACGAATAGTCGTTGGCATGCCAGCCGGAAATAAAAAAGGGAGCCAATCGGCTCCCTTTTTTTATTGCGCGTTCCCGCCTTTCGGCACGGCGTAATAGCCTTCTTTGTGTTGCACGCGCAGCGGAGGCATGCCTTTGGGT
>JABFSD010000440.1 GCA_013140935.1 Acidobacteriota bacterium | reverse complement strand
AACTCGTCATTTTTTTGCATTATCTTCTCAGTGTTTCAGCCACCTGGGTACGCACCGCCTCCGGCGTGCAGTCTCGGCGACGCGAACGATGGAAGAAAAGATGCGCCTTGCCTCCCATTATTCGCGCGCCGAGTCTGCACGCCGGAGGCGGTGCGTACCCAGGTCAATCGAGATAAAGAAACTCGTTCAGATTCATCATCGCCAAACATAAATCGGCCCAGGCTTCGGCTTTCGTGCGTCCGAGGCGTTGCTGTTCTTGCAAAAACGCATCGGTCCATTGCCTTTCCTGCCACGTCGCCGCGCGCCCCAGGGTCAACCGGTAAAGCCAGTTTACGCGCCACGGCTCGACCTTGACGTCGCGTATCAACCGCTGATGCAACGCCTGCGCCTGTTCCCACATAAACTCGCTGTTCATCAGTGTCAATGCTTGCAACGAATGAATGCTCACCGAACGCGCGCCGCACGAACTCATCAAATCGGGCGCGTCGTAAGTCGCCAGCAACGGCAGGCGTACGTTGCGCTTGTAAAGCAAATAAATCGTCCGCCGTGAATGCTGCTTCACGTCGGGCGTCACCGGCCACAGGTTGTCGGGTTCGCCTTCGGTGAAGATGTTGTCGTAAACCTCCGGTTCGAGCGGCACGCGCACTGAAGGGCCATATAGCTTTTCAGTGAAAGTGCCCGCCGCCGATAACACCGCGTCGCGTGTCGTCTCGGCTTCGAGACGTTTGCGGTTCATGCGCCACAGCAAAACGTTGTCGAGGTCTTGCGGCGGACGGGCGCGCTCGTGCGCTACGTCAGAAGTCTGTTGATAGGTGTTCGACAGCACCATCAGTTCGTGCATTTGCTTGAGGCTCCATCCAGGCTTGCCGTTACTGGGTTCAGCAAATTCAGTCGCCAGCCAATCGAGCAATTCGGGATGCGAAGGCCGCGCGCCGTTCTTGCCGAAATCATTCGGCGTCGCCACGATACCGCGTCCGAAATGGTGCTGCCACAGCCGGTTCATCATCACCCGCGCCGTCAACGGATGATCTTTACCCGTCAGCCAACGTGCCAACGCCGTGCGCCTGCCCGTAGAAACAAATTCACCGCTTTTCAATGGCGCTTTGACAGGTGTGAACCATAGCAACGCAGGCGCATCCGGCGGAAGTAACACGGCGGGAAAACGCGGCGTGACGATTTGCGCCGGACGATGCGGGTCGCCGCCTTTCAACAAGTGCATCGCAGGCGCGGGTTTCGCATCGGTTACGCCCAACGCTGTTGCCAGCGGCGCAGGTGTTTGCAACTCGAGCGCATGCATCTCTTTCCGCAGCGCCGCGCGACGAGCTTTCACATCCGCGGGCAAGACGGCGAGCAACTCTTCGTATTTCACGTCGAGCATGCGTTCAGCGAGCTTGGCGTCTTCAGCTTCTTCTTTCGAACGTTCTTCTTTCGGCTTGTTCAGCGCGGCGGCGTAGCGCGCTTCGAGCTTGGCGCGTTTGCCGTCTTCGATCTGTTTTTCGTAAGGCCGTTCGATCTCTTTGAGTTGGTCGAGGATGGGTTTGAGTTTGGCTTTGTGCGCCATCATCGCCGTGAGGTAATCCTTCTGCTCATTCGCCGCAGGCTGTTTGAAATCGTGATTATCGGTCGCGGCAAAAAACGCCTGCATTCGATAGTAATCAGCTTGCGAAATCGGATCGAACTTGTGGTCGTGACAGCGCGCGCAACCAACCGTCAAGCCCATCACGGCGTTGCCGATGCCGAACATGGCTTCGGTCAACCATTCCTGCCGATTGACGGCTTCATCCTGATTGCCCCCAACGACATGTTGCGGCCCGGCGCGGACGAAATACGTCGCTACCCGCAAGTCAAAGTTCGACGGATCGAGTTCGTCGCCCGCGATTTGTTCCAGCAAAAAGCGGTCGTAAGGCTTGTCTTCATTCAACGAACGAATCACGTAATCACGATAACGCCACGCCTGATCGCGTTCGGCATCGAGTTCGTAACCGTTGGTTTCGCCGAATCGGGCTACGTCGAGCCAGTGTTGCGCCCAGCGTTCGCCGTAACGCGGACTCGCCAGCAAACGTTTGACGACTTTCTGATAAGCGTCTGGCGCGCGGTCATTCACAAAGGCTTCGATCTCTCTGGGCGTAGGCGGCAAGCCCGTCAGATCGAACGTCACGCGCCGCATTAAAGTGTTTTTGTCAGCCGCTGGCGAAGGTTGCAAGCCCTGCTTTTCGAGGGCGGCCAGAATGAAAGCGTCTATCGGATTTTTTATCCACTCGGTTTGTTGAACGGTGGGCACGGCTGAACGAACCGGCGTGCGAAACGCCCAATAGTTGCGGTGTTCGTCGGTGAGCGGCTGGCCTTTATAAAGAAAGGCTTCCTGCTGCGCTTGCGGTGCGTCTTGCATCGCCAGCCCACAGCCGGCTAACACCAACGATAAAATTAATAACTTACCCAATGACTTACTGGACAATTGAGGGGGGTGCATCACGGTGGCTCCCAAAGGTGGTTCAAAGGTTTGTGGGGAAAACGCTGGCGACACAATACAAAAGTCGGACGCCGGACGCCAGACTCGCTGGTTTCCGGCGTCCGACTTTCGAGAAAGACCACCCGAAGGCGGAACCACGAACGCGCTAGCGAATCGTGATGCGAACCGCGTTCGAGGCGCGTCCGTCAACGGTGAGTTTGACTTCGACATCGCCTGCGCCTGCCAACGTACGCGCGAGACGCAGGTTGACTTGATCGAGTCCGACACCGCCTTGCGGGCCGACGTAAAAGACTTCGGCATTCCCTGTGCCTACCATCGGCGTCACGGCAGAGAGCGCCGAACGATTGCGCAAGCCCGTGCCGAAAGCGACGAGGAAGACATGATCGCCTTCGGGGCCGATATCTATCGGCACGGCGACATATTGATTGGTCGCGCTGTCATAACGCGCGACTTCTTCATACGACTGAGCGCC